>NZ_LZSW01000053.1:0-128085 GCF_001665615.1 Mycobacterium sp. 852014-52144_SCH5372336 | reverse complement strand
AGATGTGTATAAGAGACAGGACCTGATGCGCAAGTCGGGAATCCCCGGTATGGCCGTCGCCGTCGTGCACGGCGGAAAGACCGTGTACGCCAAGGGGTTCGGCGTCAAAGATGCCACCAAACCGGAGGAGGACGAGAACCGCGTCGACCCCGACACGGTGTTCCAACTCGCTTCGGTGTCGAAGTCTCTTGCGGCGACCGTGGCCGCCCACCAGGTCGGTGTCGGCGCCGTCAGCTGGGACACCCCGATCGTGTCCGAGCTGCCCTGGTTCGCGCTGTCCAATCCCGTGGTCACCTCGATGGTCACCGTCGGGGACATGATGTCGCACCGTTCCGGACTGCCCGATCACGCCGGCGACATGCTCGAGGATCTCGGATTCGACCGCAGGCAGGTGCTGGACCGGATGCGCCAGCTTCCGCTGGACCCGTTCCGGATCTCGTACGCGTACACGAACTTCGGGTACACCGCGGGGGCCGAGGCGGTCGCGGTCGGCGCGGGCAAGCCGTGGGAGGTGTTGGCCGACGAGGTGCTGTTCCGTCCACTGGGTATGGGGCAGACCAGCTACCGGTTCACCGACTATCGCGCGCGACCCAACCGCGCGGCCGGCCACATCCACATGGACGGGCGCTACGAACCGGCCTTCGTCCGTGACGCCGACCCGGAAGCACCGGCGGGCGGGGCGAGTTCGTCGGTCAACGACATGACCCGATGGCTGGCCATGGTGCTGGCCAACGGAAGTCATGACGGCAAACAGATCGTCGCCCCGAAGGCCCTGCTGCCCGCACTCACACCGCAGATCGTGTCGAGCCCGGCGAGCGAACCCGCGGCCCGGTCGGGCTTCTACGGGTTCGGTTTCAACGTCAGCTCGACCTCGGCGGCGCGCATGGAGCTGAGCCACTCAGGCGCCTTCGAACTGGGCACCGGAACGACCTTCCTGATCCTGCCGTCGGCCGACGTCGCGATCGTCGCGCTCACCAACGCCACCCCTTCTGGGGTCTCGGAGGCACTGACCGCGCAGTTCGCCGATCTGGTGCAGTTCGGCGAGGTGCGCGAGGACTGGTACGGCCTCTACAGCGCGGCGTTCGCCGACATGGAGAAGCCGGTGGGGTCCCTGGTCGGCAAGCAGCCGCCGGCCAATCCTGTGCCCGCTGCGCCGCTCGCGTCGTACGTGGGCACCTACCGCAACGACTACTGGGGGCCCGCCCGAATCACCGAACGCGACGGCGAGCTGCGGTTGGCGCTGGGTTCGAAGCTCGATGTGCCGCTCAAACACTGGGACGGCAACACCTTCACGTTCTCCTTCATCACCGAGAACGCGCCGCCGGGAACGGTTTCCACCGCGGTGTTCGATGGGGTCGATCGTGACAAGCTCACGCTGGAGTATTTCGACACGTTCAAGAAGGGCACGTTCGTCAAGTGACAGCCGCACCCGAGATTCAGGCCACCGGGCTGACCGAACCCGAGGTCGCACAACGCATCGCCGAAGGCAAGACCAACGACGTCCCGACGCGGGCGGCACGCAGCGTGTCCGACATCGTGCGGGCCAACGTGTTCACCCGCATCAACGCGATCCTCGGGGTGCTGCTGATCATCGTGCTGTCCACCGGCTCGATCATCAACGGCGCCTTCGGGTTACTCATCATCGCCAACAGCGGCATCGGCATCATCCAGGAGTTGCGGGCCAAGCGGACGCTGGACAAGCTCGCGATCGTCGGTCAGACGAAACCGTTGGTGCGCAGGCAAACCGGCGCCGGATCGGCTACCCAACAGCTCAGTCCCAGCGACATCGTCCTCGACGACATCATCGAACTCGGACCCGGCGACCAAATCGTGGTCGACGGCGAAGTGCTCGAGGAGGCCAACCTGGAGGTCGATGAATCGCTGCTCACCGGGGAAGCCGACCCGATCGCGAAAGACGCGGGCGACCGGGTGATGTCGGGCAGCTTCGTCGTCGCGGGCACCGGCGCCTACCGCGCCACCAAGGTCGGCAGGGAGGCGTACGCGGCCAAGCTCGCAGAGGAGGCCAGCAAGTTCACGCTGGTGAACTCCGAACTGCGCAGCGGCATCAACAAGATCCTGCAGTTCATCACGTACCTGTTGATTCCCGCCGGGCTGCTGACCATCTACACCCAGCTGTTCACCACGGAGTCCGGATGGAAGCGGTCGGTGCTGGCGATGGTCGGCGCGCTGGTGCCGATGGTGCCCGAGGGCCTGGTCTTGATGACGTCGATCGCGTTCGCTGTCGGCGTGATTCGGCTGGGCCGCAGGCAGTGCCTGGTCAACGAATTGCCCGCGATCGAAGGCCTGGCGCGCGTGGACGTCGTCTGCGCCGACAAGACCGGCACGTTGACCGAGAACGGTATGCGCGTCTCGGATCTCGAGCAGCTCGACGAGGCTGGGCCCACGCGCGAGCTGGGGAACGTCGAAAACATCCTCGCGCAGCTCGCCGCCGACGATGCCCGCCCGAACGCGAGCATGCAGGCCATCGCCGAGGCATACAAGATGCCGCCCGGCTGGACAGCGACGGCCACCGCGCCGTTCAAGTCAGCCACCAAGTGGAGCGGCGCGTCCTATGGGGAGCACGGCAACTGGGTGATCGGCGCCCCTGACGTGCTGTGCGCACCGGGCTCGCCGATCGCCGAACAGGCCGAACGGATCGGCTCCTCCGGTCTGCGGGTGCTGTTGCTCGGGTCCAGCGACCTGCCCGTCGACCACCCCGACGCCCCCGGCTGCGTGACCCCGGCCGCGCTCGTCGTCCTCGAGCAGCGCGTGCGGCCGGACGCGCACGACACCCTCGATTACTTTGCCTCCCAGAAGGTCTCGATCAAGGTCATCTCCGGAGACAACGCGGTGTCCGTGGGCGCGGTCGCGGGATCGCTGGGCCTGCACGGCGAGTGCATGGATGCCAGGAACCTGCCGGAGGCCACCGACGAGCTGGCGGACGCGCTCGAATCGCACACCACCTTCGGTCGAGTCCGCCCCGACCAGAAGCGCGCGATGGTGCACGCGCTGCAGTCCCGAGGGCACACGGTCGCGATGACCGGTGACGGGGTCAACGACGTGCTCGCACTCAAAGATGCCGACATCGGCGTCGCGATGGGGTCTGGAAGCTCGGCGTCGCGCGCCGTAGCTCAGATCGTGTTGTTGGACAACAAGTTTGCGACGCTGCCGTATGTCGTCGGCGAAGGTCGCCGCGTGATCGGCAACATCGAACGCGTCTCGAACCTGTTTCTGACCAAGACCGTGTACTCGGTGCTGTTGGCGACATTCGTCGGCCTGGCTGGTCTGGCGTCGAAGTTCTTCGGCACCGACCCGCTGCTGTTCCCGTTCCAGCCGATCCACGTCACGATCGCGGCGTGGTTCACGATCGGAATCCCGGCGTTCATCCTGTCGCTGGCCCCGAACAAGGAGCGCGCCCATCCGGGGTTCGTGCGGCGGGTGATGACGGCGGCCCTGCCGTCGGGTCTGGTCATCGGCGTCGCGACGTTCACCTCGTATCTGGCCGCGTATCAGGGTCGCGAGGCCACGGCTGTCGAGCAGACCCAGGCGTCCACCGCGGCGCTGATCACCTTACTGGTCGGGGCCATCTGGGTGTTGGCAGTGGTGGCGCGGCCCTACGAGTGGTGGCGGGTCGCGTTGGTCGCCCTCTCCGGCCTGGCCTATGTCGTGATCTTCTCCATACCGCTTGCGCAGGAGCTGTTCATGCTCGACATCTCCAACGTCAAGACGACGTCGATCGCGTTGGCCATCGGCGTGGTCACGGCCGCCGCGATCGAGGTGATCTGGTGGGTGCAGGGTGCGGTGCTGGGAGAGCGCCGTCGGCTGTGGCGCGCCGAGTAGCCTTGGACGCATGGCATTTCTCGACAAGGTGAAGAATCTGCTGGCCCGCAACGCCGACAAGGTGGACACCGCGATCGACAAGGCCGGTGACATCGTCGACCGCAAGACGCAGGGCAAATACGCTCAGCACGTCGACAAGGTCCAGGACGCGGCGCGCAACTACGTCAACAAGGACAACCCGTCGGCGCAGGGCGCACCGCAGCAGCCGCCCCAGGCTCCGCAGCCGCAGCAGCCGCCACCGCCGCCCCAACAGCCCCCGACTGCTCCGCCCACCTCGTAGCGCATGGCCAAACTCTCCGTATCCGTCGACGTACCCCTGCCGCCGGAGCAGGCCTGGTCGTGCGCATCCGACCTCGCCCGCTACAAGGAGTGGCTGAGCATCCACCGGGTGTGGCGCAGCAAGTTGCCCGAAACGCTGGAGAAGGGCACGACGCTGGAGTCGATCGTCGAGGTCAAGGGCATGCCGAACCGGATCAAATGGACCATCGTGCACTACCGTCCGCCGGAGTCGATGACGCTCAACGGCGACGGCAAGGGCGGCGTCAAGGTCAAGTTGATCGGCAAGGTGCGACCGGCCGAGAAGGACCCCGCCGGATCGACGGTCACGTTCGACGTGCATCTCGGCGGTCCCGCGCTGTTCGGCCCCATCGGCATGGTGGTCGCCGGAGCGCTCAAGGGCGACATCCAGGAGTCACTGAACAGGTTCAAGTCGGTGTTCGCGCCGGCCCAGTAGGCGAGTGGGGATCGGGTTAGAGCGAGCCGCCGGCGAGGGCGTACTCGCCGAACGGCCCGGCCGATGCCTCCCGGACGAGGCGGCGCTTCTCGAGGCTGCCGTCGAGGAAAAGGGTGGCCCTGGCGCCGACGAGGTGAAGTACCGCCAGAACTCCGGCGATCAGGGCGACGGTCGAGTGCCCGATGAGGAACGCGGCGAGGCAAGCGGTCGAGGCGAACAACGCTGCCGCATGCAGGAGCAGCGCCAGCGTGGCCAGCCCGTCGGAGGCAGGCGACCCGTCGGCGGTCGGCATGTGGTTGGTCATTGTCATCCTTCGCGAGAGCAACCCGCTTCATACCCCTGCGGAATCAGCAGCAAACCAAGATCACCTGTGACACCAGACACATGCGTTACTGCGGCACTGATCGCACCCGGTCGCGCAGCTCCCGCTTGAGCACCTTGCCGTAGCTGTTCTTCGGCAGTTCATCGATGAACTCGTAGCGTTTCGGGCGCTTGAACCGGGCGATGCGGTCGAGCAGATGCGCATCCAACTCGTCGGCCGACGCCGACCCGACGATGAACGCCACCACCACCTCGCCCCACTCCTCGTCCGGCGCGCCGACCACGCCGGCCTCGACGACACCGGGATGTTCGAGCAGCGCCTCCTCGACCTCGCGGGGGTAAATGTTGCTGCCGCCGCTGATCACGACGTCCTTGGACCGGTCCCGCAAGGTGAGCAAGCCGCGGTCGTCGAACGAACCCATGTCGCCGGTGTGCAGCCAGCCGTTCTGCAGCGTCGCGGCGGTCGCCTGCGGGTTCTCCCAGTAGCCCGACATGACGACGTCGCCGCGGCACACGATCTCGCCGATCTCGCCGACCTCGGCCGGTGTCCCGTCGGCCCTGCGCACCGCGACGTCCACCCCGGACCGGGCGTAGCCGACCGATCCCAGAACCGCATCGTCGGCCCATCCCTCTCCGTCGACGTGATCGCTCTGGCGCAGCCCGGTGATGGTCATCGGCGCCTCCCCCTGGCCGTACAGCTGTACGAAGACCGGGCCGAACGCGGCCATCGCCTTCTTCAGACTCTCGACGTACATCGGACCGCCGCCGTAGACGATGGTTCGCAGGTTGTCCGGACAGGCGCGGCCGGTCTGCACCAGGCGCTGGACCATGGTGGGCGCGAGGAACGCGCTGCAGCCGGGATGGCGCTCGCACAGGTCGAGAAACTCGTTCGGCTCGAACGCCCCGGACTCGGGGATCACCTGGCGCGCCGCGCGCAGCACGTACGGCGGAATGTAGAGCCCCGAGCCGTGCGACATCGGCGCGCCGTGCACCAGGGTGCAGTTCTCATCGGGGGAGTCGAAGTCGGCCAGATGTGACACCGTCATCGCCACCAGATTGCGGTGCGACAGCATCGCACCCTTGGACTTCCCGGTTGTGCCGCTGGTGTAGAACAGCCACGCCAAGGTCTCGGGATCGGTGGTCGGCGGCGCAGAAAGCCCTGCGGTGAACCAGGTTTCGTAGTCGTCAGCGCCGACGACCGTGATCGGGACGTCCGTTTCCGGTGTGAGCGCCGACGTGATCTTCGGCGAGGCGAACACCTGCGCGGCGCCCGAATCCTCGAGGATCTGCACCATCTCCCGCGGGTGCAGCTTGTAGTTGATGGGAACGTACACACATTCGGCCGCCCACACCCCGAACATCAGCTCGATGATCTCCGGACAGTTCTCGCTGGCGACGGCGATCCTCTGGCCGGGTGTGCGCAGCATGGTGGCCAACCGCAGGGACCGCTCCCGCAGCTGTGCCCACGTTTGGTGTTGGCGCTCACCGTGATACACCGCACCTCGGTCACCGAAGCGGCTGGCGGCCTGATCGAGCAGCGCGAACAGGTTCACTGTCGGGCCACCCACTCGGACGTCAGCGCGAAGTCCGACAAGTACTTCGTCGAACTCCAGCCACCGTCGACGACGATCGTCTGACCGTTGATGAAGCTCGCACCCTCCGAACACAGGAACGCCACGGTGCTGGCGATGTCGTTCACCTCGCCCAACCGCGGGTACGGGGTCATCTCGGTGTTGATCTTGCGGAATCGCTCGTCTTCGAGGCGTGTCGCTACCATAGGCGTCAGCGTGACCCCGGGAGCCACTGCGTTACAACGGATTCCCTGTGGTCCGTACTGGCATGCGATGTGCTGGGTCAGCGAGGTCAAGCCGCCCTTGGCCGCTGAGTATGCACCACCGCGAAGGCCGCCGACGACGGCGAACGTCGATGTCACGTTGACGATCCCGGAGCCGGACTCCATGTGCTCGATCACGTCGCGGGCCAGCCGGAACGGTGCCCGCAGCATCAATCCCAAAAAGTAGTCCAGGGATTCGTCGTCGGTTTCGTGCAGCGGTTTGGGGCTTCCGACGCCGGCGTTGTTGACCAGGAAGTCGATGCGGCCCCAACGGTCCAGCGCGGCTTGCACGATGGTCTGTGGCGCCTCGTCGGCGGTGAGGTCGACGGCGACCGTCGCGACGCGGTCGGTGTCACCGATCGCCTTCTCCAGCCCGGCGAGCCGGGTGCCGTCGCGGCCGGTACCGAGCACCGCCATGCCCGCCTCGGCCAGTTTGGTCGCGCAACCGAATCCGATGCCGCTGCTCGCCCCGGTCACGATCGCTACCTGAACCATTCTTGCTCCTCGTGTCCGGCGGTCATGTCAGGGCCGCTCGTATCCGATGCTTCAACACTTTTCCGGCGTCGTTCTTGGGCAACGCCTCCCACACCACCACCTGCTCGGGTGCTTTGAAGCGGGCCACGCCGTGCTCCTCCAGAAGCGTGCGCATGCCCGCCACGTCGGGAGTCGGCTGATCGGTCGCGACGACGACGGCACACGCCCGCTCGCCGGTGCGCTCGTCGGGTACGCCGACGACGGCGATCTCCGCGACACCGGGATGGCCGATGAGAATGTCCTCGATTTCCTTGGGCGAGATGTTCTCTCCGTTGCGGATGATGATGTCCTTGGCGCGACCGGTGACGACGAGAAAGCCGTCGTCGACCCACCGACCGAGGTCGCCGGTGCGGAAGTAGCCGTCGCCGTCGAACGCGTCGGTCTCGTCTTCGGGATGCAGGTAGCCCACGAGCATCTGCGGCCCGCGGGCGCGGATCTCGCCGTCTATCAGTTCGATGTCCGCGATACCCGGCCTGCCGTCGGTGTCGGCGGCGTGCTCGGTGTCGTCGAGTGAGCCGACCGTGGTCACCGGGACCTCGGTCGAACCGTACACGCGGGACACCGCCGCCTTTTCGAAATAGGCGGTGGCGCTGCGGATCAGCGACGGCGGGACCGACGCGCCACCGCAGATGAACACCTTGAGCTCCGGCAGTCGTGTTCCGGCCCGCTCGGCGGCGGTGAGTAACCCGTCGAGGAACGGCGTGGCCCCCGCCATGTGCGTGACCCGCTCGTCGAGCATCAACGTCACCGCGGCATCCGGATCCCAGCGCTGCATCAGCACCGCGGTGCTGCCCAGCAGCAGGGGGCACTCGAACGCATAGATCGACCCGCCGATGTGCGCGATCGGGGACGGTACGAGGAACGTGTCGCCCGTCGCGACACGCCAGTGCTCGCCGATCTGACGGATCAGCGCATGGATCGAGTTGTGGGTGTGCAGCACGCCTTTCGGCCGGCCGGTGGTCCCCGAGGTGTAGAGGATCATCCGCACCGTGTCGGCGTTCAACACCGGCAGGACGCCCGCGCCACCGCTGCCCAAGAAGGTCTCGAACGGCGTGTGGCCGCCCGCATCGCCCCGCACGACGACGACTTCGGGCGGGGCGGACATCGCACCGGTGACGCGGTCCAGCATCGCGACGTAGTCGTGTTTGTTGAAGGCGGATGGCACGAAGACCGCCCGAACGTCGGCATCCTGCAGGATGAACGTCAGCTCGTGGTCGCGCAGCGACGGCAGTATGGGGTTGACCACCATGCCCGCCAACGTCGCCCCGTGGTAGATGACCGCGGCCTCGTGCCAGTTCGGCAGCATGAACGACACCACGCTGCCCGCGGGCATGCGGGACATCAACGTGTGCGCCAGCGCCACGGCGCGGTCATACAGCTCGCGACACGTGAGCCGGATGTCGCCGTCCACCAACACGGTCCGGTCCGGCGTCGAGGTGGCCGCGTCGCGCAGTGCGTCGGCCAGCGTGTCGTGCACCCACAGGCCGCGCCGGTAGGCGTCGGCGCTGCGCTTCTCGTCGACACGCACCGCCCGGCCTAACCCTTGATCCGGCGCATCGTCATCGAGTGCCGGTACCGCGACGAGGGATGGGTGTTTATGGTCACCTGCGCGACCTCGCCGTCGGAGGTGGTGTAGGCGCGGCGCATCTCCAGAGCGGCGCTGCCCGCATCGACCTTGAGCGCCCTGGCGAGGTCCGGCGACACGGTGATGGCCGCCATCTCCTGATGCACCTCGACGATGCTGACCCCGAACAGGTCCTCGATCAGCGGGAAGATCGGTCCCGAATGGCGTTGCAGCAGACGTCCAACCGCCGCGAACGCGCGATTGATGTAGTACTCGGTGGTGCAGACGGGTGTGTCGCTGCCCTCGTTCTGCCGGCAGCCGCGGACCGCCAGCCACTGCGTGCCTGCCTCCAGCCCGGTGCGGTCAGCCAGTTCGTCGTCGACGGTGACCATCGCGTTGGACTCGATCGTGAGCTGGGCGCCGGCCGCGAACGCCAGCAGGTCGTCGATCGAAACGACGTCTTGCGCATATGAATTGGATGCGGGACGAGGGACCACGAGGGTGCCTGCCCGTGGCCGCGATGCGATCAGGTTGTCCTCCCGCAGCCGGCGCAGCGCCTCGCGGACGGTGTAGCGGCTGACCGCGAAGCGTTCGCACAGTTGCTGTTCAGTCGGCAGCTGTGAGCCGACGGGGTAGATCCCGTCGACGATCTCCTTGCGCAGGGTGCGCGCCACCTGCAGGTAGCGATGGTCGGTGGGGCTGACGGTCATGTCCGCCGCAGCGCCAGCACGCTGCCCTCGCCGTCGGCCGACACGTACAGGGTGCCGTCACGGCCGACGGTGATACCGGCGAACGGCCCCTGCGGTCCGGAGAACGGCGGCATCCCTTTGAGCGGCTTGGGCTCCACACCCGGCGGCGGCCCCACCGGAAGATCTGAACCGATCGTGGTGCGCGCGTTGGTTTTCAGGTTCACCGCGAGCACCTCCTTGGCGCCCGCGTCGACGATGTAGAGCACGCCGTCGACGACCGCGATGCCCTGCGGGCGCGACAGACCGTCGACCACGGTTTCCGTCGTACCACCGACCGCGATCACCCGTCCCGCCCCGGACTCCGCGACCAGCGGCCGACCGTCGTCGTCGAATGTGACGCCGACCGGATCGCGCAGGTCCGAGGCCAGCACCTCGGCGCCGCCCGACGCCAGCGCATGCACCCGCCCCGTGCCGAGCTCGGTGAACACGATCCGCTCACCCGGCCCGACGGCCACACCGTAGAGCTGGTCGAAACCGTCTGCCAGGTAATCGGTTTCGCCGTCGGCGGGGCGGTACCGAGCGATCTGGCCACCCGAGGTGGCCACCACGAACGCATTGCCTGCAACCGGTGCCAGCCCGCGGAGGAAGCCCGGGTACCCGGGGGAGAACAGCATGCCGACGGTCTGCAGCGATCCGTCATCGCCGACGGTGTAGAAGTAGGTGCCGTCAGCAACGTAGAGCCGACCGTCCTCGCCCACCGCCAGATCGAGCGGCCAGTTCAACCCGCCGCCGAGCAGCGTGCGGGTTTCGCCAACGCCGACGATCTCGGTGATCTCACCGGTGAAGTTCGAGACGAACAGGCGGTCCCCGACGAAGGTCAGGTTGTCCAATCCGGGGTTGAGCTGAGCCAGAAGGGTTTTCTCGCCGCTTCGCGGATCGATTCGCAGCACCTGGCCGCTGGCCACCTGCGTCGAGACGAGATTGCCCTGCGGGTCGAACTTCACCGCGTCGGGCACACCGAGGTCGGCGGCCACCCGTTGCGGCTCAGTACCGTTGGGGTCGATGCGCCAGATCTCATTGGCCGTCATCAGCGGGTAGTACAGGAAGCCGTCCGGGCCGACCTCCATGGCGTTCGGTGACGGCAGGCCCTCCAACAGGATCCGCTCGGCGCCCGTGGCGCGGTCGAGTTCCATCAGCCGTCCGCCGTCGCGGCACTCGTTGACGAACAAGCGATCCTGGTGCACGGTGATGCCGTTGGCGGACGGCAGATCGTCACGCAGCACCCGCGTGCGGCCCGCGGCGTCGCGCACGCTGACCCGTCCGTCCATCACCTCGGTTGCGAACAGGTTGCCCTCGCTGTCGAAGGCGACGTCGTCGGGGCCGATGATGTCACCGCCCTTGGCGCTGACCGTCTCGAGATTCCCCGTGCCCAGATCCAGCGCGCTGATCTGGCTGCCCGTCACCTGGGCAACGTAGACGCGGCCGTCCGGGCCGGTGCGCAGACCGTTCGCACCGAACAGCCGACTCGGGGCGGTGATCCGCTCGAGACGCCACCCGGCCGTCGCGGTCGGATTTCCGCCCGGATAGCGAGACTGCTGCAGGGATCCCGTCGCCGATTGCGTCATGACCTGGCACGTTAGCAACTCGGCTTAGTCCAGACAATAGGCTGCTAAAGAGACTGTTTCGCCCTTGACGGGCCGATTAGCGCTGGGGAATAGTGTTCTGCAACATGGAGAGCAACACTCGTTGTCCGGACAAATAGCATGGACGACCTCTTGAGGCTGGACGGCCGGATCGTCGTGGTGTCGGGTGCGGGCGGCGGCGGGATCGGCACCACCGTGACGCGGATGGCGGCCGAGGCCGGTGCCACGGTGGTGGCCGTCAGCCGGTCGAAAGCAAACCTCGACGAACACATCGGTCCACTGGCCGATCAGGGCCTGGCCGTCGTTGCGGTGTCGGCCGACGCCTCCACCGACGACGGCATCGCCACCGTGATGGAGCAGGTCCGGCGAACCGACGGCGATCTGTACGGATTGGTGAACATCGCGGGCGGCGCCGCACCGTCGACGTGGATGCCGTCGACCCGGGTGACGCGCGCGGACTGGCGGGAGTTGTTCACCGCGAACCTCGAGACGGCGTTCTTCATGAGCCAGGCGGTATGCGGAGAACTCCGCGCCCGCGGCCTGAAGGGCTCGGTCGTCTCCGTGTCGTCGATCAGCGGGATGAACACCGCGCCGTTCCACATCGCCTACGGCACGGCCAAGGCGGCGGTGGTCGCGATGACGCGCACCATGGCCGCGGAGCTGGCGCACGACAACATCCGCGTCAACGCGGTGGCGCCCGGGGTGACCGAGACCGCCGCGTCGCGCACCTACGTCGACGTCGACCCCGACCGGGACCGGCGGGCGATCGCGATGGGCAGGCGGGGTCGGCCCGAAGAGCAGGCGGGGGCGATCCTGTTCCTGCTGTCGGACCTGTCGAGCTATATCACCGGGCAGACGCTTCTCGTCGACGGTGGGCTCAACCTGAAGTGGACGCACCTCGGTGCCGACAACACCTCGCTGTTCCTCAAGGACGAAACCTTCCGCGCAGAAATCAGTCGGTTCTAAGGAGTTTGAAATGACCGATACGCAGCCAAGGATTGAAGCGCCAGAAGAGCTCTGCGAACCGATGACGATCCCGGTGGAGGCGTACGTCTCGGAGGAGTATGCGCGCGCCGAGCGGGACAAGCTGTGGCGCAAGGTATGGCAGCAGGTCGGCCGCGTCGAGGAGCTTCCCGAGGTCGGCAGCTACCTGACCTACGACGTCCTCGACGACTCGATCATCGTGGTGCGCACCGGGGCAGACGAGTTTCGGGCGCACCACAACGTGTGCATGCACCGCGGCCGCCGCCTCGTCGACACCCCCGACGAAGACAAGAACGCCGTCGGCCGTGCCCGCAAGTCGTTCGTCTGCGGATTCCACGGCTGGACATACGGACTCGACGGTGCTTGCACCCATATTCGCGAACAGGACGACTGGAACGGCGCGCTCACCCCGCAGAACACCCACCTCGTCCCCGTCCAGGTCGACACGTGGGGCGGGTGGCTGTTCATCAACATGGATCCCGACTGCGAACCGCTTGCCGACTACCTGTTCCCGGCCGCCAAGATCCTCGATCCGTTCGGGCTGGAGAACATGCGCTACAAGTGGCGCAAATGGCTGTACTTCGACTGCAATTGGAAGGTCGCGCTGGAGGCCTTCAACGAGACCTACCACGTGTTCACCACCCATCCGGAGTTCAACAAGTTCGGCGAGTTCAAGGGTTGGGCCAAGGCGCAGGGCAGGCACAGCAACATCGGATACGACGCGCCGAAAGACATGGAGGCCACCAGGTCCAAGATCCGGTTGGGCACCGGCGACGACCCTCGCGTCTCCACCGCCGAGATGCAGATGTACACCTGGGAGCAGACCAACGCCACCACCACCGAGACGCTGGTGAACGCGGCCAAGAGGTTGGTCGACGAACTGCCCGAGGGCACACCTCCGGACAAGGTTCTCGAACACTGGTTGGCATCGGCCAGGCGTGACGACGAGGCCCGCGGCGTCGTGTGGCCGACCATTCCGCCCGACATCCTCGGGCAAGCGGGCACGGCGTGGCAGATCTTCCCCAACTTCCAGGTCGGCCAGGGCCTGACGACCGCGCTGTGCTACGGCGCCCGGCCGCATCCGAGCTACGACCCGAACAAGTGCATCTTCGAGGTGGCGACGTTGGAGCTGTTCCCGAAGGGTCAAGAGCCGCAGACGCATTGGGAGTACACGCCAAAGGACAGCCCGAACTGGCTGTCGGTGCTTCCCCAGGATTTCTCGAACATGGCCGCGGTGCAGCAGGGCATGAAGTCGCTGGGCTTCCCCGGCACCAGGCCCAACCCGTACCGCGAACGCAGCACCGTGAACCTGCACTATCAGTTGTCCAAGTACATGGGCACCGGCGAACCGAAAGAGCTCTGAACTATGACAATGTCCGACACCTGCGGACCCACGGAGACCCCCGACGACATCGACATCGATGCGCTGCGGGAGAAGTATGCCCAGGAGCGGGCGAAAAGGCTTCGGCCCGAGGGCTCCAAGCAGTACGTGGAGTTGACCGACGACTTCGCCGGCTACTACGAGACCGACCCGTACACCCCGGTCGCGCCGCGCGACCCAATCGTCGAGGACATCGACGTCGCGGTGCTGGGCGGCGGATTCGGCGGGCTGCTGTCGGCGGCGCATCTGAAGAAGGCCGGGGTCGAGGACGTCCGGATCATCGAGTTGGGCGGCGACTTCGGTGGGGTCTGGTACTGGAACCGGTATCCGGGCATCCAGTGCGACAACGAGTCTTATTGCTACATCCCGCTTCTGGAAGAGCTCGACTACATCCCGAGCAAGAAGTTCGCCGACGGACCCGAGATCTACGAGCACTGCAGGCGCATCGGTAAGCACTTCGGCCTCTACGACTCGGCGATCTTCTCCACCCAGGTGCGCGATATGCGCTGGGACGAGGAGATCAACAGGTGGCGCATCGCCACCAACCGCGGCGACGACATCCGCGCGCGGTTCGTGGTGCTGGCGTCCGGGCCGTTCCACCGGCCGAAGCTGCCGGGCATCCCGGGCATGAAGGATTTCAAGGGACACAGCTTCCACTCGTCGCGTTGGGATTATGACTACACCGGCGGCGACTACACCGGCGGCATGGACAAGCTCGCCGACAAGCGTGTCGCGATCATCGGCACCGGCGCCACCAGCATTCAGGTGGTGCCGTTCCTGGCCCGAGATGCCAAGCACCTGTATGTCGTTCAGCGCACCCCGTCGACGGTCGACGCGCGCAACAACACCCCGACCAACCCCGACTGGGTGAAGACGCTGCAGCCCGGCTGGCAGAAGGAACGCCAGCGCAACTTCCACTCGTGGACGTTCGAGGGGATGGCGCCCGGGCAGCCGGATCTGGTGTGCGACTTCTGGACCGAACTCGGCCGCAACACCGCCGCGCGGGTGCTCTCGCTCGAGGACCCGTCGACGCTGACGCCCGAGCAGTTCATGGCGATCCGCGAGGAAGAGGACTACAAGATCATGGAGCGGCTGCGCCGCCGGATCGCCGAGACCGTCGACGACCCCGACACGGCCGAGGCGCTCAAGCCGTACTACCGCTTCCTGTGCAAGCGTCCGCTGTCCAACGACGACTACCTGCCCACCTTCAACCGGCCCAACGTGACGCTGATCGATGTGTCCGACACCAAGGGGGTCGAGCGGATCACCGAGAAGGGCTTCGTCGCCAACGGCCAGGAGTACGAGGTCGACTGCATCATCTACGCCAGCGGCTTCGAGATCACCACAGAGATCAGCAGGCGCTACTCGATCGACGCGATCGAAGGCCGCGACGGGCTGTCGCTTTACGACTATTGGCACGACGGCTACAAGACGCTGCACGGCATGACCAGCCGCGGCTTCCCGAACCAGTTCTTCACCGGCTTCACCCAGGTCGGCATCTCGGCCAACATCGCGGCCAACTACGAACTGCAGGGTGAGCACATCGCCTACATCGTCGCCGAGGCGTTGAAGCGGGGCGCAACGGTCGTCGAGCCGACCGACCACGCGCAGGAGCAGTGGTGCCAGACCATCCGCGAATCCGCGGTGGACAACTCGGCTTTCGACGCATCCTGCACTCCGGGTTACTACAACAACGAGGGCGGCGGTGGCGGTGAGGGCATCCGCTCACACCTCGGCGAGCCCTACGGCCCGGGCTTCTACGCGTTCGGCGATCTGCTCAAAGAGTGGCGCGACAAGGGCGACCTCGATGGCCTGGTACTCGAGAACTAGCGATTTGTGTGCGTTCGGGAGCGGTGAGCGCTCCTCATCGCACACAGATCGCAGGTACGCCGATGGGTGAGTTGCGCTACGACGGTCAGGTGGCCGTCGTGACCGGCGGCGGCAGGGGGCTGGGCCGCGAGTACGCCATGCTGCTCGCCCAGCGCGGCGCCAAGGTCGTCGTCAACGATCCGGGCGGCAGCCTGACCGGTGACGACTACGATCCCGTCCACCCGCCGTCTGAGGCGCCCGGCCCCGCCGAAGAGGTAGTGCGCGAGATCACCGCTGCCGGAGGCGAAGCCATCGCGAACACCGATTCGGTGGCCACCCCGGCCGGCGGCAAGGCGATCGTGCAATCGGCTCTCGAGCGCTACGGGCGCCTCGACGTCCTGATCCACAACGCGGGCATCGTGCGCCGAGCCCCACTCGCAGAGATGACGTACGACGACTTCGAGGCGGTGCTCGACGTCCACCTCCGCGGCGCGTTTCACGTGGTGCGCCCGGCGTTCCCGTCGATGTGCGACGCCGGCTACGGCCGCATCGTGCTGACGTCCTCGATCGGTGGCCTGTACGGCAATCACGGCGTCGCCAACTACGCGGTGGCCAAGGCGGGCGTGATCGGACTGTCCAACGTGGCGGCCATGGAGGGCGCCGCGCACGGCGTCAAGAGCAACGTGATCGTGCCCGCCGCGGTGACACGGATGGCCGAGGGCATCGACACGTCGGCGTACCCGCCGATGGGCGCGGAGTTGGTCGCACCGGCGGTGGGATGGCTGGCACACGAATCATGTTCGATCACCGGCGAAGCGCTGATCGCGCTGGCCGGCCGGATCGCGCGGGCGATGCTCGCGGAGACCCCCGGTGTCTACCGGCCGTCGTGGTCGATCGAGGAGGTCGGCGCGCAGATCGCCGCGATCCGCGACATGTCCGAACCCGTGGTGTTCCCCGTGGTGCCCGACGGGCACAACGACCACATCAAGTACAGCTTCGCCATGGCGCAGAAGGGCGGTGTCCATGCCTAGCGGGCCGCTGACCGGCGTGCGCGTCGTCGACCTCACCGCGATGGTGATGGGGCCGTATTGCACCCAGATCATGGCGGATATGGGCGCCGACGTCATCAAAATCGAACCGCCGCAGGGTGATAACACCCGCTTCATCTCGGTGGGCCCCTCACCGGGGATGAGTGGGGTGTTCGTCAACGTCAACCGCGGTAAGCGCAGCGTGGTGCTGGACCTGCAGACCGAGCCCGGGAAGGCGGCGATGCGGGCGCTCATCGAGCGCTCCGACGTGTTCATCCACTCCATGCGCGCCAAGGCGGTCGCCAAGCTGGGCTTCGGCTACGACGACGTCGCGGCCGTCAACCCCGCGATCATCTACACCAACTGCTACGGCTACGGCCGCCGGGGGCCTGACCGCGACCGTCCCGCCTACGACGACACCATCCAGGCCGAGGCCGGATTGCCCGCGGTACAACAGCAATTGACCGGTGAGGCCGACTTCGTCGGCACGATCATGGCCGACAAGGTCGGCGGCCTGACGGCCCTCTACGCGACGATGATGGCGTTGTTTCATCGTGAGCGGACCGGGGAGGGGCAAGAGGTCGAGGTCGCCATGTTCGAGACGATGGCGTCGTTCATGCTGGTCGAACATGCCAACGGCGCCATGTTCGACCCCCCACTGGGGCCCGCGGTGTATCCGCGCACGGTCGCGCCCAACCGCAGGCCGTACCGCACCAGCGACGGCTACATCGCCGCGTTGATCTACAACGACAAACACTGGAACGCGTTCATCAGCGCGGTGAGTCCGGCGTGGAACGACGAGTCTTACGCCACCCTCGAGAAGCGTGCCCACAACATCGATGTCGTCTACGGGCTGCTCGCCGAGACCATGAAGGAGCGCACCACGGCCGAATGGCTGGACCTGTTCCGGAAGCTCGAGATTCCCGCCGCGCCGCTGAACACCCCCGACGCGCTGTTCGACAACGAACACCTGAACGCGGTCGGGCTCTTCGAGACCGTCGAGACCGCGGACGGACCGGTGCGCTTTCCTGGTGTGCCGACGTGGTTCTCGCGCACACCCGGCAAGGTCGCGGGCCCCGCCCCGACGCTGGGCGCCGACACCGACGCGGTGTTAGACGAGTTGGGTCTCACCGCGCTCGGCTCCGTCGAGACTGCGGTTTCTGACGGAAACGGCGCGGATCTCGTCAAAAACCGTAGTGTCGGCGCAGCGGAGCGGGGGTAGGCGTGGATTTCGCGATGGGCGCCAAGGCCGCCGAGTTACGCGGCGAACTGCGTGCGTTGGTCAAAGAGCATGTGCCCGAGGACTATCTGGGTGCGTTCACCGACGACCCCGCCGATCTCGAGGTCGCTCAACGGTTCTGCCGCATGCTGGCCGAACGCGAACTGCTCTGCCTGTCCTGGCCGAAGGAGTTCGGCGGTGGTGGGGCGTCGGTCTGGGAACAGACAGTTGTCCGCGAGGAGATGTGGGCGCATCACGAACCGCGCGGCGCCCAGTACATGGGGGTCAACTGGGTCGGCCCGATCATCATGCGCCACGGCACCGAGGAGCAGCAGCGCAAACACCTACCGCCGATCGCGCGCGGTGAGGTGATCTGGTGCCAGGGCTTCTCCGAACCGGAGGCCGGCTCCGATCTCGCGTCGCTGCGCACGACCGCCCGTCCCGACGGTGATGGCTGGCTGGTCAGCGGGCAGAAGATCTGGACGTCGTACGCGACGATGGCGCAGTGGTGCTTCCTGCTGGCCAGGACGTCACGCGGTGAGAAGAAGCAGCAGGGCCTCACGATTTTCCTTGTCCCGATGGATGATCCGGCGATCCAGGTCCGGCCGATCCGCTGCATGATGGGTCCGCACCACCTCAACGAGGTGTTCTTCGACGACTTGCGTGTCACCGAGGCCGACGTGCTCGGGACGGTCGATGCCGGCTGGTCGGTGGTGCAGGACGTGATGGCCTTCGAACGCGTCGGCATTGCCCGCTACGCACGCTGCGAACGACTGCTCGCCGCCGCGCCGACGGTGCTCGGCGACCGGTGGGACGACCTTCCGGGAGAGTTGCGCGGCCGCTGGATCCGCATGCTGACCCACTGCCGGCGGGCCCGGCTGATGGCCTACCGCGTGGTGTCCCTGCAGAGCAGCGGACGCATTCAACCGGGTGACGCCGCGGCCTACCGGATCGCGGTCACCAAGCTCGACCAGGACAGCGCCGAGGTGCTGATGGACATCGCGGCCGAGGTATCCCACGACGACCCGCGGGCCGCCTGGTTCCTCGGCGAGGTCGAGGATCACTGGAAGTACTCGCAGGCCTCGACGGTGTCGTCGGGAAGCATTGAGATGCAACGGATCCTGCTGTCGCGCGCAATGCTGGCGGTGGCGCGGTGAATCTCGACCTGTCCGAGGATGCCCAGGAGTACGGCCGCCAAGCGCTGCGCGCATTCGAGGCCGCCGGGGGCGATGAACTGGTCCAGCAGGCCGAAGCCAAACCCGAGGCGCGGGAGTCGTTGGTCGGGCCGAGCCTCGCGGGGATCGGCGCATGGGACCTCGACGCCCGCACCGACGCCGACGGCCTGGAGGCGGCCGCGGCGCTGTGCCGCAGCGCGGGATACTGGGCGCTGCCGTATCCGGTCGTCGAACGACTGGCCGCCCCGACCGACCTCGACACCGACGGCCTGATCGTGGTGGCCGGCAACCGGCCCGCCGCAGCCATGGGTGGACTCGAGAGTCGTTGGACCACAGTCACCTTGGATGGCACCCGCAGCATCGTGACCGGGATGGGGCCCGTCGGGCCGGGCTTCGTCTCCGAACTGCAGACGACTGTCATAGACGACCAAGGCGCCGCCGATGTCGCGCTCGGGCTGGTGCTGGGGTGCTGGACACTGCTCGGCATGCTCGACCGGGCGATCGAACTGACCGTCGCGCACATCACCCTGCGCAAGCAGTTCGGGCAGACGCTGTCGTCGTTCCAGGGCGTGCAGTTCCAGCTGACCGACGCAGAAGTCGAGCGCAGCGGACTGGACATTCTCGCCAAGTACGCGCTGTGGAGCATCGCCGCTGACCGTCCTGAGGCGCTCACCGACGCACTCGCGTTGCGGTTGTCGGCGCTCGAGGCGGCCGAGGTGGTGTTCCGCGTCTGCCACCAGCTGCACGGCGCGGTCGGCTTCTGCGACGAGACCACCCTGTCGTGGCTGTCGCGCTACAGCCAACCGCTGCGGCGGCTTCCGCTCGGGCTGTCCGCAACCCGGGATGCCTTGACCCGCACCGCAGGCCGCGGGGGACTGACGGGGCTGTACGCATGAGGGTCGCGGTGATCGGCACCGGTTTCGGCAAGCACGCGGCGGCTCCCGCGTACACCGAAGCCGGCTTCGACGTCGAGGTCGTAAGCCCCCGCGACGACGCCGCGGTCAAGGCCGCGCTGGCTTCGGATGTCGACCTGATCTCCGTGCACTCCCCGCCGTTCCTGCACATCGAGCACGTCACCGGCGCGCTCGAGCACGGGCATGCGGTGGTATGCGACAAGCCGTTCGGCCGCAACGCCGACGAGGCGGCCCAGATGCGCGACATGGCCCACGATGCAGGTGTGCTGCACTTCCTCAACTTCGAATTCCGGTTCAACGAGTCGTGGGCGCGGCTCAAGGAACTGGCCGACAGCGGGGCGATCGGCGCGCCCCGGCACCTGCACTGGACGTTCTTCGGAAGCGGGCTGCGCGGCCGCAAGTTCGGCTGGATCAACGACCGCGACCTCGGCGGCGGCTGGATCGGTGCCTACGGCTCGCATCTGATCGACTTCACTCAGTGGCTCTTCGGCAGCGAGATCACCGACTGCGGCGGCGTCACCCGCATCGACGGATCGGCCGAACAGGCCACCGCCGAGGACGCGTACGCGGCGTGGTTCGCAATGGCCAACGGCTGCACCGCTACTCACGACACCGGCTTCGCGGCCGCCGTCCCTTCACCGCCGTCGGTCACGCTGCTGGGCAGCGAGGCCACCATCGAACTGGCGGCCGACACCACGCTTGTCGTTCGTCGACAAGGCGCCGATCCCGAGACCACGGATTTCGCACCGCCGCCGCGGCGCTCACCCCCGCCCGCGCTGTCGACGTTCTTCGGACACGTCGCCGATGCGCTGCGCACCGGTACGCAGATCACCCCGTCTTTCGACGACGGTCTGGCCGTCGCGCGCGCCATGGACCACCTGCGGGCCAGGGCGGTGCGGCTATGAGCGCCGAATCTGAAGGTATGCGTCAAGAATCGTCCGCAAGTCGAGCATTAGTTCAGTTTCGGCACCAGGTGCGGCAATGGTGTGTCGAGCACATCCCCACGGATTGGCGCGAAACCCAGACCGGCGCAAGCGATGAGCAGTTCGTGGCCTTCCAGAAGCAGTGGTTCGCCGAACTGCACAGCGCCGGCTACGCCGTCCCGCACTGGCCCGCCGAGTGGGGCGGTGGCATGTCGGTGGCCGAGCAGGTGGTGCTGTACCAGGAACTGGCTGCCCACGACGCGCCGCGGCTGGTTCTCGCGTTCGTCGGCATCCACCATGCCGCGTCGACGCTGCTGGTCGCCGGCACCGAGGAGCAGAGGCGACGGCACCTGCCAGCGATCCTCGACGGCGAGATCTGGGTGCAGGGCTTCTCCGAACCCGAGGCAGGATCCGACCTGGCCAGCCTGCGCACCACCGCGCGCAAAGACGGCGACTCCTACATCGCCAACGGACAGAAGCTGTGGGCCAGCGGAGGCAAACACGCCGACTGGTGCCTGCTGCTGGCCCGCACCGACCCGGATGCGCCGAAACGCAAGGGCATCTCGTACTTCCTGCTCGACATGACGACACCCGGCATCGAGGTCCGGCCCGTCCGCAATGCGATCGGCGACTCCCACTTCTGTGAGATCTTCCTCAACGACGTGTCGATCCCCGCGACCAACCTGATCGGTGTGGAGAACGATGGCTGGAGGGTCGCGCAGGCGACCCTCGGCGCCGAGCGCGGCATGACGATGCTGGAACTCGCCGAGCGCCTCGGCAACGCCGGCTTCCGATGGCTGGTGCGCAGCGCGCCGACCGACGATCCGACCGTCGCCGACCGGCTGGCGCAGTTCGAAACCGAGATCGCGGGGCTGCGGGCACTGTGCCGAAAGGTGGTCGAGGATAACGAGAACGGTACCGCCGGCCCGGCCGACGCCTCGATCGTCAAGCTGTTCTACAGCGAGCTTCTGCAGCGCATGACCGACTTCGGTGCCGAGATCGGTGGGTTGGCCGCCCACACCGAGCTCGCCAAGCCGGCCTCCAGCGGCTGGGAGTCCGGTGCGTGGGTGCTCGACTTCATCGGATCGTGGGAATGGACGATCCCCGGCGGCGCGAGCGAGATTCAGCGCACGATCATCGGCGAACGCGGTCTGGGCCTGCCGCGAGAACCGAGTGCCGTCTGATGACCGACTTCACCGAATTCCACGACGAACTACGCTCCGTGGCAGGCGATCTGCTCGCGAAGGACCGCAGCGTCGAATGGTCCACGTTGGTCGAAGCCGGTTGGGTCGGGCTCGAGGTGCCCGAACAGCTCGGCGGGGCGGGTGCGTCGTTCGCCGAAGTCGCGGTCATCTGCGAAGAGATCGGCCGCACCGCCAGCGCCACCGACTTCCTCGGCAGCGCGGTGCTGGCCGTCGGAGCGCTGAACGCGGTGCAGCCCAGCGATGCCCGCGACACGTTGCTCACCGAACTGGCCAGCGGTGCGACGCGGGTCGTCGTCGCGCTGGAACCGTACGACTTCGTGCCCGACGCCGAAGGCGCGGACCGCATCCTGATCGTCACCGACCGCGGCATCGCCGTGTCCGAGCAGCGGGCCACGCCTCGGCCCGTCGTCGACGAGACGCGCAACCTCGCCGCGATCGACCCGGACGCTGCGATCGCCGAAACCCTGCCGTTCACCGACGATCCCGCGGTCGCGGTGCAGCGGTTACACGACCGGGCCGCGGCGGCGATCGCCTGCGACAGCCTCGGCCTGAGCGAGGCCATGCTCGCCGCGACCGTCGGATATGTGAAGGTGCGTCACCAATTCGGCAGGGCGATCGGCTCGTTCCAGGCCGTCAAACACGCCTGCGCCGACATGCTCGTCAGCATCTCCGTGTCGCGCCAACTCGTCGATGCCGCGGTCCGCGCCGTCGCCGAGGACGCGCCGGATGCCGGGGTCGCCGTCTCGATGGCCAAGTCGTACACGTGCGCGGCGGCCGTCGACATCGCCGGCAAGGCCATGCAATTGCACGGCGGCATCGGATACACGTGGGAGAGCGGTATCCACGTCTACCTGAAGCGCGCCACCCTCAACCGATCACTGTTCGGCTCTCCGTCAGCACACCGAAAACGACTAGCGCAACGCTATCTGTAGAGAAATCAAGGAGTTTCCCGTGGGTGTACCCGTATACAAGCGCATACTCGACCTCTTCGAGGCCGAGGGCGTCAACACGCTGTTCGGCATTCCCGATCCCAATTTCGTGCACATGTTCACCGAGGCCGACGCGCGCGGCTGGTCGGTGGTCGCGCCGCACCACGAGCTGAGCGCCGGGTTCATGGCCGAGGCGGCGTCGCGGATGACGGGCACGCCGGGGCTGTGCATCGGAACCCTCGGACCGGGCATGGCCAACATCGCGGGTGCGATCCAGTGCGCGCTTGTCGAGAACTCACCGGTCATCTTCCTCGGCGGCCAGCGGGCCCGCATCACCGAACGGCGGGTGCGGCGCGGGCGCATCCAGTTCGTCCAGCAGGAGGACCTGTTCAAGAACTCGGTCAAGTTCAGCAGCTCGATCGAGTACGCCGACCAGACCGACGAGATCATCCGCGAAGCCATCCGCCAGTCCATGTCGGGCACCCCCGGCCCCTGCTACATCGAGTATCCGTCCCACGTCATCCTCGAAGAGCTCGACGTGCCGGATCCGTTGCCGCCGCACCGTTATCGGCTCGTCAACCAAGGTGCGGGTGAACGTGAGGTCGCCGAGGCGGTCAGACTGATCCGCGAGGCGAAGAGCCCAGTCCTGTTGGTGGGTCACGGAGTTCACACCTCGCGCACCCAGGAGCAGGTCAGGGAGTTGGCCGAGCTGATGGCCTGCCCGGTAATCCAGACGTCGGGCGGGACCTCGTTTATCCCCGGCCTCCAGGACCGCACCTTCCCGTACCTGTTCTCTCCTGCGGCGAACGAGGCCGTCGAGACGTCCGATCTATGCGTGGCGCTGGGAACCGAGCTCGGCGAACCCATGCACTACGGCAGGACCCAGCACTGGGCGGGCAACGATGCCAACCGCAAATGGGTTCTCGTGGAACAGGATCCGACCGCAATCGGGGTGAACCGGCCGATCGATGTGCCGCTGGTGGGCGATCTTCGCGGCGTGGTGCCGCAACTGGTCGCGGCGCTGCGCGACACCCCGCGTACCCCGTCGGCCGACTTCGAGGCCCTGATCAAGGCCGACGCCGCCGAGATCGCCCGAGTGGCCGCCGAAGCGCCGAGTGGTCGCGCGCCGATCCACCCGGCCCGCTACGTCGTCGAGGCCACTAAGGCCTTCGACGAATGCACCGAGGACGGCATCCTGGTCCGCGACGGTGGCGCCACGGTGATCTTCCAGTGGACGTACTCGCAGACCAAGCCGCGAGACGTGATCTGGAATCAGAACTTCGGTCATCTGGGCACCGGTCTGCCGTATGCGGTCGGCGCGTCGGTCGCCGAGGGCCGCAAGCGTCCAGTCATGCTGCTCACCAGCGATTCGGCGTTCCTGTTCCACATCGCCGAGCTCGAGACCGCGGTCCGGGAGAACGTGCCGCTGGTCTGTGTCGTCGGTGTGGACCACCAATGGGGCCTGGAGGTGGGCGTCTACAAGCGCACGTTCGAGCAGCCGTCCCCGCAGCCGGGTGTGCACTGGAGCAAGGACGTCCGGCTCGACAAGGTCGCCGAGGGTTTCGGGTGCCACGGCGAGTACGTCGAAAAGGACGACGAGATCGGCCCGGCGATCAAGCGGGCGTTCGCCAGCGGCAAGACCGCCGTCGTCCACGTCTGCATCGACCCGAAAGCCAACTCCGAGGAGATGCCGAAGTACGACCGATTCCGCACCTGGTATGCAGAAGGCACCCAGTAGCGCCCGCGGTCGAACCGCGAATAGGGTCAAGTTCTAGGGAAGAGTGGAGACATGCGCGAGTATCTCAAGTTCTACATCGACGGC
Organism: Mycobacterium sp. 852014-52144_SCH5372336; assembly: GCF_001665615.1. Lineage (NCBI taxonomy): Bacteria > Bacillati > Actinomycetota > Actinomycetes > Mycobacteriales > Mycobacteriaceae > Mycobacterium > Mycobacterium sp. 852014-52144_SCH5372336. Next base: position 103,538 of record NZ_LZSW01000053.1, on the reverse strand, counting down.
CAGTGGGTCGACCCGATCCGGCCCAACACCCTCGAGGTCGACAACCCGACCACCGAGGAGGCCTCCGGCAAGATCGCGATTGGTTCCGCTGCCGACGTCGACGTGGCCGTGCAGGCCGCCCGCCGAGCCTTCGCCACCTGGTCGCAGACCAGCCGCGACGAGCGCCTCGAGTTGCTGCAGGCGATCATGGGCGAGTACCAGAAGCGAGCCGGTGACCTCGCCGACGCGGTCAACGAGGAGATGGGCGCCCCGGCGTCGCTGGCGGCAGGCCCCCAGGTCAATCTCGGACTCGGTCACCTCGCCACGGCGATCGACGTGCTGAAGAACTTCGAGTTCGAGGAGCAGCACGGGGCCACGCTGGTGGTCAAGGAGCCGATCGGGGTGTGCGGGTTGATCACCCCGTGGAACTGGCCGATCAACCAGATCGCCTGCAAGGTGTTCCCCGCGCTGGCGACGGGCTGCACGATGGTGCTCAAACCGTCGGAGGTCGCACCGTATTCGGGCCAGATCTTCACCGAGATCCTCGACTCGGCAGGCGTTCCCGCCGGGGTGTACAACATGGTGTTCGGCGACGGGCCGGGCGTCGGGGCGGCGTTGTCGGCCCATCCCGACATCGACATGGTGTCGTTCACCGGGTCGACGCGGGCCGGCGTCGACGTCGCCAAGAACGCCGCGCTGACCGTCAAACGCGTCACCCAGGAACTCGGCGGCAAGAGCCCGAACATCGTGCTCGACGACGACGACTTCGCCAAGAGCGTGACCGCGGGTGTCTCGGTGATGATGATGAACAGCGGTCAGAGCTGCAACGCGCCGTCGCGCATGTTGGTGCCGAACTCCCGCATGGACGAGGCGATCGAGATCGCCCGCGAGGTCGCCGGCGGAGTCAAGGTCGGCGATCCCGACGAGAAGACCGCGATCGGGCCCGTCGCGTCTAAGGCGCAGTTCGACAAGATCCAGGGCCTGATCCAGACGGGCATCGACGAGGGCGCGACCGTCGCCATCGGCGGCACCGGTCGACCGGAGGGTCTGAGCAAGGGCTACTACGTGAAGCCGACGGTGTTCGCCAACGTCACCAATGACATGACGATCGCCCGCGAGGAGATCTTCGGTCCGGTGCTGTGCATCCTCGGCTACGACGACCTCGACCAGGCGCTCGAGATCGCCAACGACACCGAATACGGTCTGGCGGGCTATGTTTCGGGTGCCGACCTGGACAAGGCCCGCGCGGTGGCGCGGCGGATCCGGGCCGGCTCGGTCGCGATCAACCACGGCTTCGACATGGCCGCTCCGTTCGGTGGTTACAAACGCAGCGGTAACGGACGCGAGTGGGGACACTTCGCGTTCGACGAGTTCCTGGAGATCAAGGCCGCGCTGGGCTACGCGCCGGAGGCGGCAGCCGGATAACCGTCCGGTCCACCTTCGCCGATTGTGCGGTTCGCGACGGATTTCGCCCGATTTCCGTCGTCAACCGCACTATCGGCGCAGATCATGGCTTGAGCAGCGACCGCCGTGCCTGGTGACCTCCGCGGGCGAACGTTTCGAAGAGGTTCAGCGCATATATCGTCACGTGGGTGACGGTACGCGGCGAGAAGTACGAATACGGCGTCGATTTCGACCGCATCGCGGCGATCGACATCCACACCCACGTCGAGATCGACTGCCACGGCCACAAGGCCTACGTCGAAGAGCTCGTGGAGGCGACCGAGAAGTACTTCAAGATGCCACCGGGCGCGACGGCAGGCGTCGACGCGGTCGCCGACCTGTACCGGCAGCACAACACCGCCGCCGTCGTGTTCACCATCGACGCGCGCACGGCGATGCGCCACGTACCGAACTCGATCGAGGACCTCGTCGCCGGTGCTACGCGCAACAACGACGTGCTGATCCCGTTCGGCAGCGTCGACCCGTGGCACGAGCGCCGGGCGGTGCACCGGGTCCACGAACTCGTCCGCGACTACGGGGTCAAGGGCTTCAAGTTCCATCCGAGCATGCAGGCGTTCGAGCCCAACGATCGTCGCTTCTATCCGATCTACGAGGCGATCACCGAGGCCGGGCTGCCCGCGTTGTTCCACACCGGGCAGACGGGGATGGGGTCGGGGCTGCCGGGTGGGCACCGCATCAAGCTGCGCTACTCCGATCCGATGCTGCTCGATGACGTCGCCGCCGACTTCCCGGATCTGACGATCGTGATGGCCCACCCCGCGGTGCCGTGGGTCGACTCGCAGATCGCGATCGCCACACACAAGGCCAACGTGTACGTCGACCTGTCCGGGTGGAGCCCGAAGTACTTCCCGCCGCAGCTGGTCCGCGCCATGAGCAGACAGCTGCGCACCAAAGTCCTGTTCGGCACCGACTTCCCCTACATCCAGATCGACCGGTGGCGCGCCGACTTCGACACCCTCGACATCGACCCGGCGGTGCAGGCGCTGATCTACAAGGAGAACGCGCTGCGCGTCCTGGGTATCGCGCGCTGACGGCGCGATGAGTTTTCGCGGGGGCGGCGGTCTGCATCGGTGACTGACCACTCACCCAGAAGGAGACCGCCGTGCCCGTCCGCAATTCCGCCCCCGTTGGCGCCCCGACCTGGATCGACCTGGCGTCCTCGGACGTCGAACGCTCGCAGTCCTTCTACGGCGAGGTGTTCGGCTGGACGTTCGAGTCATCGGGCCCCGACTACGGCGGCTACGTGACCGCCTCCCGCGACGGCAGGCCGGTCGCCGGCCTGATGTTCAACGACCCGCAGTGGAACAGCCCGGACGGATGGACCACCTACTTCCACACCACCGACGCCAAAGCCACCCTCGACGCCGCGGTCGCCGCGGGTGCGAACTCATGCGGAGCACCCGTGATGGAGATCAAGGACAAGGGCTGGATGGGCATGCTGTCCGACCCCAGCGGCGCGTTCGTCGGGCTGTGGCAGCCGGACGGACACCGAGGATTCGAGGTCGTCAACGAACACGGCGCGCCGGTGTACTTCCAGTGGACCGGGCGCGACTACGCCACGTCGCAGCAGTTCTACCGCGACCTGTTCGGCTGGCAGATCGAGACCGTGTCCGACACCGACGAATTCCGCTACAGCACGGCCAACTTCGACGGTGAGGCGCTGCTCGGACTGATGGACGGCAGCGCCTTCCTTCCGGAAGGGGAGCCGTCGAACTGGAACTTCTTCCTGGGCGCCGACGACGTCGACAAGACCGTGCAGTTGGTCCTCGACAACGGCGGCAGCGTGATCCGCGGCGCCGAAGACACGCCCTACGGGCGGTTGGCCGCGGTGGCCGACTGCACCGGGGCGGCCTTCAACCTGTCGTCGCTGCAGTAGGCGATCGTCAGGCCGTCATCAGGTAGTCGGTCCTGCCAACGAAGACGATGCTCGCCGGGTTCGGCGTGGTGGCCGCGTCGACGACAGCGTCGGCGAAGGTCATGTGGCTCATGTCGCCGGACACCACCGTGAGTTGCACGCCGGCCTGGCGGAACTCCGAACGCCTTGTCAGCAGGGCTGTTTCGCCGGCCCGCATGCTCGCCGCGACGGCCGTGTAACCCTTGGGCACCGCCTTGTCGGGGAAGAAGTGGGCCTGGTGACTGGTGACGAAGACGATCCGTCCGCCGACGGGCATCAGCGGCAGGGCCGCCAGGGCGAGCCGGCGTTGGGCGTCGCGGTTGAGGCGCATCGCGCACTCGGGATCAGCGCCGGTGTCCAGCGCATCCGACGAGTTGAGGATCAAGGTGTCCAACCGACCGAAACGCGACGCGATGCCGTCGATCACCTCCGCGGATTCGACCTCGTCGGAGATGTCGCGCGTCACGACGACGTGGGTGTCCACGCTGCCGAGCTGGCGCGCGACCCGCGCGCCGAGGCCCCTCGAGCCTCCGGTGACCAGGACGATTCGTTCGGGTTGGCGATCCATGTCGGGCTCCTTCCGTCGCTGCGCGCCCGCGTGGCCCCAACCGTACACCTATTTCTAAGAAAAATAAGGTCTATCTAAGGTCACAATAAGGTAGCCGTCGGAGGGTTCATGATGGTGGCGTGGAGTCGACCCGCATAGACAGGTGGTTGTGGTCGGTCCGGTTGGCCAAGACCAGGCCCGATGCCGCCGAGGCATGCCGGGGCGGGCACGTTCGGATCAACGGGCGGCCCGCCAAGCCGGCCACCCCGGTATCGCCCGGCGACGAGGTGCGGGCCCGCATCGGGCAGACCACTCGAGTCGTCGAGGTGCTGCGGGTGATCCAGAAGCGGGTCGGCGCGGCCGACGCGTCGACGTGTTATCTCGACCGGACACCCAAGCCTGCGGTCACCGAAACGGTGCAGTTCGCCGCCCGCGACCGCGGTGCGGGCAGACCGACCAAGCGGGACCGCCGGATGCTGGACAGGCTGCGTGCGGGCCGGCTGTGACTTCAGGCCGTCGGCGCTGCCAGTTCGAAGTCGGCAAAGTCGAATCCCGGCACCACCACACAGCTGACCAGGCTCGGCTCGTCGTCGCGGGGTCGGGCGCGCTGCCAGTGGCCCGGCGGCACGACGAACTGGGGCTGCTCGCCTGCGAGAATGTCGACACCCAGAAGATGCGTTGTGGCACTGCTTTGTTCGGGCCCGGCCTCGAGCAGTAGCGGGCTGCCCGCGTGGAACAGCCACAGCTCGGCACTGCGCACGGTGTGCCAGGCGGACTGCTGACCGGGCATCAGCAGGAAGAGGATCGCCGTACCCGCGCTGCGCGGGCCGGTGTAGTCGGGCGGCAGCGCGGACTGCGGCACGGTCAGGTCGCTGCGCCACGTCTCCCTGTACCAGCCGCCCTCCGGATGCGGGGACAGGTCGAGGCGCTGGGCCCATTCCGGAAGATCGGTCATTCCAGTACCTGCCTTTTCGGTGTCGGACACTCCAGACTAGAGACCGGTGCCCTGCGATCCAGCCGATAGGCTCGTGTCATGTCGCGAGTGCGCCCCGGATGGCTGGTCGCCTTGTGCGGGGCGATCGTCTCGGTGAGCGCCTGGCTGCCGTGGCTGACCGCCAACGGCGGCCGGGTCAGCGCGATCGGCGGCATCTTCGGCGACCTGCCCGCGCCGAAGCCCGGATTCGGGGTGGGCCAGTTGATCGTGCTGCTGGCGTCGTTGCTGATCGTCGCCGGTGCGATGTCGGCCAGGGGGTTCTCGGCTCGCATCGCATCGACTGCGGCGTTGGCGATTTCGGTGCTTCTGGTGGTCCTGTCCCTCTGGTACTACCGGCTATACGTGTACTCACCGGTGTCCGCCGGCTACGGGCTCTACCTCGGCGCCGGCATCGCCGTGGTCGCGGTGGTCTTGTCGGTGTGGGCGATGGTGGCCTCGTGGGCAACGGTCTCGTAGGCGGCGCGCCCGGGTTCGTCGAACCTGTTGTTCTGACCGGGGACCGATGGGTGACGTTGGAACCGCTGCGCCATGAACACATTTCGGAGATCGTGGCCGTCGCGTCCGACGGTGAACTCGGGCGGCTGTGGTTCACCGCGGCGCCCGCACCCGACGCCGTCGAGCGGTGGGTGGACGCCAGGCTGGCGGTGCAGGCGCCCGAGAGCGGGTTGACCTTCGTGGTGCGCCGCCACGACGGAACACTGGTCGGGTCGTCGAGCTACATGAATGTCGACGGCGTCAACCGGCGACTCGAGATCGGCAACACCTGGTACGTGGCGGCCGCACGGCGCAGCGGCGTCAACTCCGAGACCAAGCTGTTGCTGCTCGGCCACGCATTCGACGAGTTGGGTTGCATCGCAGTCGAGTTCCGCACACACTTCTTCAACGCGGCCAGCCGAGAAGCGATCGAGCGCCTCGGCGCCAAGCTGGACGGGATCCTGCGCAGCCACCAGGTGCTGCCCGACGGGTCGCGCCGCGACACCGTGGTCTATTCGATCCTCGACATCGAATGGCCCGCCGTGCGCAACAACCTGCGGTACCGGTTGAGCCGTCACGCGTGACGCGCGTAGGCACGCCGAACTGCGGCCAGATCGCAGTCGATCTGACCGCAGTTGCGGCTAGGCGCGGTTACCCGGCTTCGACGGTCGTGGTTTCGATCGACTTCTGACCGCCGCCGTGGGCGACGTCGATCTTGCGCGGCTTGGCGCGTTCGGCCATCGGGATGGTCACGGACAGCACGCCGTTCTCGTAGGTTGCCGAAATCTTCGACGCGTCAACACCTTCGCCGAGGGACAGCTGCCTGCGGTAAGTGCCGAAGAACCGCTCGTTGGCCAGCCACTGCACACCGTCGTCCGACCGTGCGGTGCGGTGTGCCGAGATTGTCAACGTGCCGTTGTCGACGTTGACATCCACTGAGCCGGGATCCACGCCGGGCAGATCGGCGGTCAGCAGATAGTGGTCGTCGACCTTGCACAGGTCCATCGGCATGAACCGGGGGGAACGATTTGATCCGGTCTGGTTCGTCAGAAGACCCCGGGTCAGAGCATCAAGTTCGGTGAACGGATCAAAGCGAAGCACAGCAATTCACCTCCTATGTCACTCAGGGCCCGCCACCCTGGCGGGCAGCCAAATCACTGTGCGCACCTGCGATGTTAGCACTCGCCACCAGAGAGTGCTAGAAGTTTTTTTACGAGATTTCGACGGCTGATACCTGCGCGCCGGCCAGCGGCCGACGGCATCGGTCGCATGCGAAGACGGCGGTGAATCGCTGCCCGCAGGCGGTGTGCGTCAGCAGGACCGCGGGGCCGTCGGGGTCGGTGAACCAGCGCTGGGCCCACTGCAGAGCGGAGATCAGGATCGGGAACAGGGCGCGGCCCTTGTCGGTCAGTTCGTACCGGTCGCCGACGTCGGCGAGCACCCCGTTGGCGGTGAACGTGGTCAGCCGGTCGGCAATCGATCCGGGGGGCGCTCCGAGTTGAGCCTGGAAGTCGGTGAACCGCCGGACGCCGACGAATGCTGCCACCAGCAGCGCGAAGCCCCAGCGGTTTCCCATGATGCTCATTGTCTGCGGGAACAGACCCGCGGCCGTGTGCTGATCGGCCTCCGAGCGCCTGCGCGTCGCGGTGGCCGAGGGCACCGACCGCTCCCACGACCCACTCGGACCCCATTGGGGGACAACGTCTTTGTCGCCAGCACTCTCGCCGCACGAACGGCACGTCACCATCGGTGTGAAATCGGCGCCGCATGCGGCATGGCGCATGGCGGGCAGCGGCTCGGCGTGGTCGGGGACCCAGCGGCGCTCCCACTCCCAAATCGACAGCAGCACCGGCCACAGTGACCGGCCGCGCGGCGTGCCGATGTACTGGAAACGCTGTGGCCCTTCCTGGTATTGGCGACGCTCGAGCAGTCCCGCGGCGGTCAGCGTTCGGAGTCGGGTTGTCAGCACATTGTTGGAGATCGGCAGGCGGGACTTGAAGTCACCGAAACGGGTCGCCCCCAGCAGCGACTGCTGCATGACGAGCAGAGTCCACTCGTCGCCGAGCAAGCCGAGCATGCGGGCGACGGCGTTCGGCTCGGGCACGGACTCGGTCGGGGCCACCTACAGGCCGACGGCCTCGGCCGCCGAATCGGTTTCCCGCCAGCTCCGCAGTTCCGATCCCGGAGCCCACGTCGAGTGTGTCCCGCTGGAGATGCGTTCCGGTAGAGCCAGTTTGCACACCGGGCCGTCGTCGACCCGGGCCGCGTCGAACACCAGGCAGTAGGAGGCGTCGGCGTTCATGTCGGTGGTGAGCGTGACGAGGTAGCCGTCGTCTTCGGCGGTGCCGTCGATTCTCGGAGCCGGGACGGCGACATTCGACCTCGGAGCCGGGACGGCGACATTCGACCTCGGAGCCGGGACGGCGACATTCGACCTGGGTGCCATCGCGGTCTCGCTGCCGTACACACCGTCGGGGAGGCTGAACCGCTGTTCGGTGCCGGTGCGCAGATCGTGTTTGACCAAGCCGTCGAACAGGAACCAGCCCGGCTTACCGGTGGCCGCGTACGTGTAGCGGTAGGGGAGCCCGGCGTAACCGCTGTTGATCGTGCCGAATTCGGTGATGGAGTCGGTCAGCTGCTCCTCGGTGGTCTGCCCGGTGACGAGGTTGAATCGCCAGCGGTGCAGCCGGGTCTGCAGCCGGTCCAACGCCAGGAACCGAAACGCCCGCTGCCACTTGTCACCTGCCCTCGTGTCGACCGGGGACGGGTCGCCTTCGAAGAAGCCGTCGAGGACGATTTCATCACCGTCCTCGTAGGCGTTGGTGAAGTGCAGCACAAACGTCGGGTCGGCCTCGAACCATCGGATGTCGGCGGGTCCGCCGCGGCGGGGGACCACGGCGAACCGCGACGGCATGTCGGGGTGAAAGCCCGGCAAGTGGATCCCGGCTTCGAGCAGCGTGGGATCCCAGAACATCGGAAAGTCGTTGAGGATCGCGTAGTTCTCGGTGAACGCCATGTCGTGCGGCAGGCGCGGGCCGGGAAGCGGGACATCGGTGAGGTGGACGAGGTTGCCTCCGTCGTCGACGACGCCGTAGCGCAGGTACGGGTCCTGCTTGCTGTAGGAGAAGAACAGCAGCTCGCCGGTGCGGTCGTCGACCTTCGGGTGTGCCGAAACGCCCCAGTCCGCGGGGAACCTCCCGTGCCAGTCCTCCTTGCCGAGGGTGTCGCCGGAGAACGGGTCGACGCGGTACAGGTCGCCGCACTGATAGTGGCTGGTGAGCGCGACACCGCGATGGACGATGACGTCGGTGCTCGACGCGTCCTTCATCAAAGTCCGTGCACCCCAGCCGTGATCACGCTTAGCCAGTTCGATCGGCTCGGCCAGCCCAGGCCACAGCGGACCACCGGCATCGTATTCGGCGAGCAGGCCGTCGGTGCGGACAAAGCGGTTGCGGTAGAACGCCTTTCCGTCGCGGAACCCGACGACGTGCACCATTCCGTCACCGTCGAAGGGGTGGTAGAACTTCAGCGCCGGGTGCAGCGGATTCTCGGTGTTGCGCAGGTAGACGCCGTCCAGGTCGGACGGGATCTCGCCCTCGACCACCGCGAGATCGTCGGCGTCCCATTCGGTGTTCTGGGGACGCCACGGTCCGGTGCGGTACGGGTGGTCGTCGTCGTCCGGCAGCGTCGACAGGTACTTGCCGACGATCTCCACGTTCGCGCTACCCATGTCAGGCCTTTCCGACGATGAAGCTGACGGTGGTGGCGGTGCTACCGCCGAAGTTCAAGGTGCCGAACGTCATTGCGCCCTCGACCTGGTAGTCGCCGGCGCCGCCGCTGACCTGCTTGGCCGCATCGAGCAGCATCCGCACCCCGGAGGCGCCGACTGGATGGCCGCCACCGATCAAGCCGCCGCTGGGGTTGATCGGCAGCCGTCCGCCGATCTCGATCTCGCCGTTCTCGATGGCCTTCCACGATTCGCCCGGCCCGGTGATACCGAGGTGATCGATCGCGAGGTACTCGCTGGGGGTGAAACAGTCGTGGACCTCGAACCCGTCGACGTCGTCGAGCGTGACGCCTGCGCGATCGAAGGCGTCGAGCACCACACCTCGGACATGCGGCAGCACGTACGGATCGTCGGCGGCACGGTCGAGTTTCTGCTGCAGGCCCAACCCCACCGTCCGGTGGCCCCAGCCGGCGATCCGGCCGAGCGGACGCAAGCCCGGATGGTCGCGAAGGAACTCGCCGGTGGCCAGGACGACGCCGGCGCCGCCGTCGGTCATCTGGCTGCAATCGAATCGGCGCAACCGTCCCTCCACGACGGGGTTGGTGGCGTCGTCGTCGGTCAGCGGATCCGGCACGTTCCATCCGCGAGTCTGCGCTTTCGGGTTCGCGCGCGCGTTGGTGAAGTTCAGTGCCGCGATGGCGCGCAGGTGCGATTCGTCGATGCCGTAGCGCCGGTCGTATTCGGCGGCCACCTGGTCGAACATGTGAGGCCACATGAACGTCGCATCAGCGCCCTCGTGACCGGTCCACGCGGCGGCGCCGAGGTGCCGGGCGCCGGCATCCCCTGTGACCGTTTTCTCCAGCTCGACACCGAGCACCAGCGCCGACCGGTAGGCCCCCGACCGCAGATCCGCGATGGCAGACAGTGCTGCGACGCTGCCCGACGCACAGGCGGCTTCGTGCCGTGTCGCCGGTTTGCCCCACAACCCGTCGTGCACCGATGCGGGCATCGCCCCCAGATGCCCCTGGAACGCGAAGAGTTCGCCGAACGCGTTGCCGACGTGCACCACCTCGACATCGCGGGCGTCGACCTTGGCCGCCGCCAGCGTCGACTCGACAACTTCGCTGCTCAAGTCCGCGAAATCCCTGCCCTCACGCGTGAGATTTCTCGCGAAGTCGCTCTGATAGCCGCCGAGGATCCACACATCGGGTGCGCGCACAACCGGACACGTTACTACAGCTAAGAGAGCGACTCTGCGCGAACGGCCACAGAGGTCGGCCCCGTCGGCTGCTGTCTTAACCGACGAGACCTCAGCGCGAGAAACGGTCGACCGTCACCCGAGCTTGTCCAGGACATGCCCAATGACCCGAGCCGCAAACAATCGTGTAGCCAGGCGGCCGATAGGGAAGACTTCTCAGCATGACCCCGTCCTCCCGCACCCAGGACCTGGCCGAGCGAATGGCCGAGTTGGCGCGGGCTTCCGCCCCGCCGAGCACGGTCGACGACGTGCTGAAAGACGTCACCGAGACCGCGCGTGAGCTGATTCCGGGCGCGGACACCGTAGGTGTGCTCTTGATCGGCAGGGGAGGAAAGTTCGAATCGCTCGCGGGGACGTCGGAGCTGCCTCACACGCTGGACGAAATCCAGATGCAGTTCAGCGAGGGTCCCTGCGTGGAGGCCGCGCTGGACGAGTCGATTCTTCGGACCGATGACTTCCGCGTAGAGGACCGCTGGCCGCTGTATTCGGCCGCCGCGGTAGAGCACGGTGTGCTCAGCGGACTGTCGATCAAGCTGTACACGGCCGATCGCACCGCCGGAGCGCTGAACATGTTCAGCTTCAAAGCGCGCGCTTTCGACGCTGACGACGAGATGATCGGCACAGTTCTGGCCGCGCACGCCGCCGCAGCGCTCCTCGCCAGTCGGGAGGGCGAGCAGCTGAAGTCGGCGATGGCCACCAGGGATCGCATCGGCCAGGCCAAGGGCATCATCATGGAGCGATACGGCGTGGACGAGGTGCGTGCGTTCGAGATGCTCAAACAGCTCTCCCAGGACAGCAACGTCAAACTCGCGGACGTCGCGCAGCGCGTCATCGAAACGCGCAGCGGTATCTGAACCTGCTAGCGGCCCTACAGGATCTTTCGTCGACGGCTGGTGACTTTCGACTCTTCGGTTCGCGCGCCGCACCGCCGAGCATTGTGGGCGGGGCGTAATCAACGCCGACCAGGAGGGTCAGATGAGCGCAACCGCAGCGACGCCGGGCGCGCGTGGCGTCGTGGTCGGGGTGGACGGATCGCCGGCCTCCCGAGTGGCGACTGACTGGGCGGCCCGCGACGCAGCGTTGCGCGGTGTGCCCTTGACCGTCGTCCATGTACTGCCCTCGAACACGAACGGCGCGTTGATGGACCTGCCGATGTCGGGTCAGTTCGCCGCCGAGCGGGAACGCCGTGGGAAGGCCGTGATCGAGGACGCTCTCGGGCTCGTTCGTGATGCCATCGGCGCCACACCCGACATCGACGTCGACCCTCGCATTCTCACTGGCGCCACCGTTTCCGAGCTGATCGATATGTCCGAAGGCGCCGAGCTAATGGTCATCGGCTGCCGCGGCCTGGGAGGTGTCAAAGGTCTGCTTCTCGGCTCGGTCAGCTCGGGGCTTGTGCACCACGCGCACTGCCCGGTCGCGGTGATCCACGACGAGGACCCGTTGATGGATCATCCGGCGACGGCCCCCGTGGCGGTCGGCATCGACGGCTCACCCGCCTCGGAGTTGGCGACCGAGATCGCCTTCGACGAGGCCGATCGTCGCAGGGTGGGGCTGCTCGCCGTTCACACATGGACGGGCACCGGAGATTTCGGCGTCCGAGACGGCGGTGCACGGGCGGATGAGGAGCTCGCGCAGCGCCTTGCCGGCTGGACCGAGCGCTATCCCGATGTCGTTGTTCAGCGCATCGTCGGCCCCGGCAATCCGGCGCGCCGGTTGCTCGAGGAATCCGAACGGGCCCAGCTTCTCGTGGTGGGCAGCCGGGGCCTCGGCGGGTTCGCCGGCATGTTGCTCGGATCGGTGAGCTCGGCCGTCGCGCAGGCTTCACGTATGCCGGTCATCATCGCCCGGCGCTGAAGTCAGGGACTTTCGCCTCTACGCCGGGCACGCGACACCGGTCATCATCACTTCAGGAGCGAACGAACCTCGAAGGTGATGACAGGAGTCACGATGCGCACCGGTGCGGTTGTGGTCGGCGTGGATGGCAGCGATGGCGCGATCAACGCGGCGCGATGGGCGGCAGCGGTCGCAGCGAGGTACGAGACGTCGTTGCACATCGTGCATGCGCTACCGGACGCCGGGCACAACCTGACGGACGCTGTCGCCGCGATGCGAGCGGCCGTCCTCGAGCACCAGCGCGAGAGTGCCGATGCCATACTGCGCCGAGCAGAGGAGACCGTGCGCTCACAGAACCACGAACTCGAGGTGTCGACTCTGTCGACCGATGTTCCGGTCGCCGACGTTCTGGTGCAACTGGGCAAGACCGCACGGATGATCGTGGTGGGAAACGATGAAGTCACCGCTGCGGGCGCGCTTTTGCTGGGCTCGACGACACTGGCGGTGGCGACGCGCGCGGACTGCCCCGTTGTCGCTTGGCGAGGATCGAACGTCGTGCCGACGGATGATCCGGTAGTCGTCGGGGTGGACGGGACACCGTCGTCTCTGGCCGCTCTGGAGAACGCGTTCGAGTTCGCCGAACGGTTCAACGCGAAGTTGGCGGCCGTACGGTCGTGGTCGTCGCCGCTGCGCGCGGTGGCCGCGCGACTGCCTCTGCTGATCGACTGGGATGCACTCGAGACGGCGGAGTGGGCGCACCTGACGAATGATGTCGACCGATACAACCGGCGCTACACACAGGTGTCCGCTCCGTGCTACGTCGAGAACGCGAAACCCGCTGTAGCACTGATGGATCGGTGTAACGCCGACGGCGCGCAGCTGCTAGTGGTGGGAAGCTACGGGAAGACTGTGCTCACCAGCGCCATCCTGGGCTCGACCGCGTTGAATCTGTTGCAACACGCCACCGTTCCGGTCATGGTCTGCCGACCGCGTCGATGATGCGCCAGCTGCGGTGAAGGGCCTTCCGACCCTGTTGCCGAGAGCGTGGCTGAGAGAGGATGTGGGTATGACGACCGCATCGGTTACCGCCAGCATTTGCCGAGACCCGTTCATTTTCAACGGGAATCTCCACGCCGAGATCCATGAGACCCATACGGGTCTGGTTGCTCTCATCGCGGACCGGGCGTATAAGACGAAGAAGGCGATCGTCACGGACTTCCTGGACTTCAGCACCCGCGAGCGTCGCGAGCAGACGTGTCAACGCGAAGTGGAACTGAATCGCAGGTTGGCGCCGGACAGCTATTTCGGCGTGGGTCACTTCGCCTCCCCGGGTGAACCTCCCGAACCGGTCATCGTGATGCGTCGCTACCCGGAATCGGCGCGGCTTGCCGCGCTGGTACGCAACGGTGATCCCGTCGACGGATGCCTCACCGCCATCGCAGACCGGTTGGCGCGGTTCCACCGAAACGCGCTACGCGGCCCACAGATTGACGAACAGGCGACGGCTGCCGTGATTTCCGAGCGGTGGCACCAGAATCTCGGTGAACTGGAGCGATATGTCGACAGCGTCCTCCCCGGGGCGACGCTGCGCGAGGTCACACGCCTGGCCGACCGGTACCTGGCCGGCCGTGACCAGTTGTTCACGCAGCGGGTCGCTTCGGGGCGCGTCGTCGACGGTCACGGGGATCTGCAGACACAGGACATCTTCTGCATGCCTGACGGTCCGGTGCTGCTGGACTGCCTCGAGTTCGACGATCGACTGCGCTGCGTCGACGGTGTCGACGACGCCGCCTTCCTCGCGATGGACCTGGAGTTCCTCGGACGAAAGGACCTCGCTGATCGCTTCTTCGACGAGTACCTCCGGCGGGCCGACGATCCCGCACCGCGGTCCTTGAGGGATTTCAGCGTCGCGTACCGCGCCGTGGTCCGGGCGAAGGTGGACTGCATCCGCGTCGATCAAGGGCACCCGGAAGCGGTGGCTGACGCGATACGCCATCTCGACATCGCCCTGACCCACCTGCGGTCGTGCACCGTCGGGTTGGTCATCGTCGGCGGCGGCCCGGGGACCGGCAAGACCACCGTCGCGCACGGATTGGCCGAACGGGTGAACGCCCGGGTCATTTCTACCGATGAGGTGCGGCGCGAGCTACAACGGTCGGGAGTCATCGCGGGCCGGGCGGGAGAATTGGGTGTGGGACTGTATGCACCCGAGAACGTGCGCGCGGTCTACGACGAGGTGCTGCGTCGAGCCCGCGCTCTGCTGTCCGCAGGTGAGACCGTCGTGCTCGACGGCACCTGGCGCGATACGCAGGAGCAGGAGAGAGCGTATCGACTGGCTGCCGAAACCTTTTCGGCCGTGGTCAATTTCGTCTGTTCGCTGTCGTCAGCGGAAGCCGCTGAACGAGTGGTGGCCAGAGGGCCGTCGAGTTCGGACGCGACACCACAGATCGCCGTTGTTCTCGGTGGCGACGCGGTCCCCGATGGAGCCCACCGACTCGACACCGCCCGTCCGCTCGCGGACTCGGTGGACGAGGCGCACCGGGTACTTCGTCAGGTTGTCGATGACGGTCTCGCTGACGCCGCGTGACGCCCAGAATCGGCCGGCCGATCCCTTCTACGGACCGGGGCGACGCGTAACATCGGCCCCGACGGTTGGTGGTGAGTCGATGAGGATCGGGACGGCAGAGCGGTGACGGACAGAGCGCGATCCGGGGACGACGCAAGGATGCGATCGCTTCGGGACACGTTGTCGCAGTTGCGGCTTCGCGAGCTGCTGTTTGAGGTCCAGGATCGCATCGAAGAGATCGTCGAGGGACGGGACCGGTTCGACGGACTGCTCGAGGCGATGCTCGTCGTCACCTCAGGACTCGAACTAGACGAAACCCTTCGCACCATCGTGCGAACGGCCATCGATCTGGTCGATGCGCAGTACGGGGCGTTGGGCGTCCGCGGTCGAGGCCACGAACTCGTCGAATTCGTCTACGACGGAATCGACGACGCGGCGGCCCGAGCGATCGGCCATCTGCCGGAAGGGCGGGGGGTCCTCGGCCTGCTCCTCGACGACCCGAAGCCGATCAGGGTCGACAACATCGCGTATCACACTGCGTCCGTTGGGTTTCCACCGAACCATCCGCCGATGGTCACCTTCCTCGGCGTACCGGTCCGAATCCGCGACGAGGTGTTCGGCAACCTCTATCTGACCGAGAAGGCCGGTGGTCAGCCGTTCAGCGAGGACGACGAGGTCCTCGTGCAGGCGCTCGCGGCGGCCGCGGGCATCGCGATCGATAACGCGCGGCTCTACCAACAGGCCAAGCACCGGCAGTCGTGGATCGAGGCCACCCGCGACATCGGCACCGAACTCCTGTCGGGAACCGAACCGGTGAAGGTGTTCCGGCAGGTCGCCGACAAGTCACGTCAGCTCAGCGGGGCCGGCCTCACCGCGGTGTTCGTTCCGACCGACCGCGACGTGCTGCCCTCGGAGGCGACCGAACTCGTCGTCGCCGCCACCGCGGGCGACGTTCCCGCATTGGGTGTGGACGCGGTTCCCGTCGCGGACAGCCCGATCGGCCAGGCGTTCACGCAACGTACGCCGATGCGGTTCGACGGACTCGGGCTCGGCGTGGATGGGGGCCAGACGGGTCCCGCGCTGTTGCTACCGCTACGCGCGGGCGACGCCGTCGCCGGTGTGCTGGTTGCGCTTCGACCGGTCGGCGCGTCGCCGTTCACCGACGAGAACATGGACATGATGGCGGCTTTCGCCGACCAGGCGGCGCTGGCGTGGCAGTTGGCCAGCACCCAGCGCCGGATGCGAGAGCTCGATGTCCTGACCGATCGCGATCGCATCGCCCGCGACTTGCACGATCACGTCATCCAGCGGTTGTTCGCTGTCGGCCTGGCATTGCAGGGGACGATCCCACGGGCGCGCACGCCGGAGGTGCAGGAGCGGCTCACCGGATGCGTCGACGACCTTCAAGAGGTCATCCAGGAGATCCGCACCGCGATCTTCGACCTGCACCATGCGCAGCCGGGCGTCACGCTGAGGCAGCGGCTCGACGAGGCGATCGATCAGTTCGCCGATCCGGATATGCGCACCACAACGAGATTCTCGGGTCCGCTGTCGGTCGTCAGCGACAAACTGGCCGAGCACGCGGAAGCGGTGGTGCGCGAGGCGGTCAGCAACGCCGTGCGGCACGCGAACGCCAGTTCGTTGCAGATCGGCGTGACCGTCGGAGACGACCTGCGTATCGAGGTCGTCGACAACGGGTGTGGCATCCCCGCCGACGTGACACCGAGCGGGTTGGCCAACCTCCGCGCCCGCGCCGACGAAGTGGGTGGCCAGTTCTCCGTCGAGGGTGCCCCGCACGGCGGAACCACCCTGACGTGGTGCGCCCCGCTCACCTGAAGCTGAAAACACCGCCTGAGCTGCGAAAACACGTGGTGCCCCCGGCAGGATTCGAACCTGCGACACCGGCTTTAGGAGAGCCGTGCTCTATCCCCTGAGCTACGAGGGCGGACCGCTGGGAGCTTACCGGTTGGCCGGCCGCTGCGAATCAAACGTCACTGCCGGAGGCCCCCGTCGATTACGCTACTTTAAGTTCCGTAATTGGATGCGGCCGTCGCGGTCAGGAGGAGATGTCGTGCGCAGTCGCTACGCCGGCACGCCGTTCACAACGCCCACCGACGAAATCCAGCGGGCGCTCGAGGACGTCAGCGTCCCGACGCTGTTACTCAGCCTCGTGCACATCACTGGCGACACCCGCTTCATCCGCGACTACGCCCAGGCCGGGTTGTTCCTCAACGAGGTGCAGGGCTTCATGTCCGAAGAGGACAAGGCTCGGGCCAGGGCCGAGGCGCTGGAGGTGATCACGGCCTACCGTGACCGCGGCTGCCCCGAACCCGCACCGCTGGACGCGTCCGTCGTCAAGCAGATGATGGATTGGGCCGCATGCGAACCCGTCGGCGAGGAGTATTTGCCGCTGCTGACCGAGGAACTCGACCTCGACGGCGTTGACCCCCGCAAGCCCGAATCCATCGATCCAGACGCGGCGGCAACGCTTCCCGTACTCGTCATCGGCTGTGGCGAGTCCGGGCTGCTCGCCGCCATCCGGCTCAAGCAGGCCGGTCTGCCGTTCACGGTGGTGGAGAAGAACGCAGGCCCCGGCGGAACCTGGTGGGAGAACAGCTATCCGGGCGCCCGCGTCGACGTGGCCAACCACTTCTACTGCTACAGCTTCGAACCCAGCAACAAGTGGAGCCACTACTTCGCCGAGCAGCCCGAGCTGCGTCAGTACTTCGTCGACGTGATGGACAAACACGGCATCGGCGAGCACGTGCGGTGGGAGACCGAGGTGGTCTCGGCCGAATGGGATGACGACTCGGGGACCTGGTCGGTCGCGGTGCGCGCGAAGAACGGCCGGGTTTCCAGAATCTCCGTGCGTGCGATCATCAGCGCGGTCGGCCAACTCAACCGGCCTCAGATCCCCGATATCGAAGGGGCTGACACGTTCGCCGGACCGGCCTTTCACTCCGCGGCGTGGAACCACGGCGTCGATGTCACCGGCCGCCGTGTCGCGCTGATCGGCGCGGGCGCGAGCGGTTTCCAGATCGCGCCCGCGATCGCCGACCGGGTCGAGCATCTCGACGTCTACCAGCGCACCGCCCAGTGGATGTTCCCGAACCCGATGTACCACAACGAAGTTGGCGACGGCACCCGCTGGGCGATGGAACACCTGCCGTTCTACAGCCGCTGGTACCGGTTCCTGCTGCTGTGGCCGGGCGCCGACAAGGGCTTGGACGCCGCACGTGTGGATCCCGCCTACGAGCAAGGCGATTACGCGGTCAGCGACATGAACGCCGCCGCGCGGATGATGTTCACCGACTGGATCACCACCCAGGTCGAGGGTGACGAAGAACTGCTCGCCAAGGTTCTGCCCGACTATCCCGCGACGGGTAAGCGCACGCTGCAGGATGACGGCACCTGGTTGCGAACTCTTCGCCGGGACAACGTCGACTTGGTCCGCACGCCGATCGAGCGGATCACGCCGACGGGTGTGGTGACCGCCGACGGCCAGGAACGGCACGCCGATATCATCGTGTACGCCACCGGTTTTCGCGCCACCGAGGTGCTGTGGCCGCTGCGGATCACCGGCCGCGACGGCGACGGCAATCCGATCGACCTGCGCGACGTCTGGGGCGACCGGCCGTACGCGTACCGAGGGATCATGGTTCCGGGCTTCCCGAACTTCTTCCTCACCTACGGCCCCGGCACGCATCTGGCACACGGCGGCAGCCTCATCTTCAACTCCGAATTGCAGATGCGCTATATCGGCCAGTGTCTGCGCGCCCTGGCCGACGGGCTGCACTCGATCGAGCCGAAGGCCGACGCCACCGACGACTGGCGTCGCCGGTCACAGGAGGCGATCAAGATGACGGTCTGGTCGCACCCGTCGATCGAGCATTCCTACTTCAAGAACGCCCGCGGTGAGATCCACACCGTCAGCCCGTGGAAGCTCTACGAATACCACGACGCGGTGCGCGAACCGGAGTGGTCGGACTTCGTGCTGCGGTCGGTTGAATCCGTTGTCGCACAAGCGCGAAACTCTTAAAGCTCGGCGATCACCTTCGCGAACGGCTCGGCGTGCAGCTGCTGGACGGTGATGTAGCTGATGCCGTACGTCTCGCGGTAGCCGCGCAGCGTGTCGGCGATCTCGCTCGTCGACCCCGACAACACCGCGGGCGTAGCCAGCAGCTCCTCTTCTGACAAGTGGGGGAGGAACCGGCTCGTGATCGACAGGTCGGGCCTGCCGGAATCGTCGGTCGGCATGGCGGTGACGGCGATGTTGAGCTCGAGGTCGTCGAACCGGTCACCGGCCGCTTGGCGCAGGAACGCGATGCGGTCGGCGAGCGGATCGGACGTCGCGGTGATCGGGGCGCCGCCGGTCAGCCCGATGATGTCGGCGCGCTGAGCAGCCAGCGTCAGCAGCTTGTCGCCGTTGCCCGCGATGAGGATCGGCACATCGGGCGCGTGCTCGTTCATGTGCTCGGTCACGTGGCGCAGCCAGTCCACTCGTTGACCGGCCGAGGGATACGGCAGCTCGGCCTGTTCGAACTCCACCTTGACATAGCCGGCGCCGAGCCCGAGGTCGAACCGCCCGCCGCTGAGGTCCCGCAGCGTGGTCACCTCCCGCGCGAGCAGCGCGGGCCGGTAGAAGCCGGCATTGAGCACGAACGTGCCCACGCGGAGCCGTTCGGTCGCCATCGCCATCGCCGTCATCATCGGGAACGGCGCGGTCGTGTAGAGGTGGTCGGCGACGTGGACGATGTCGTAGCCCATGTCCTCGGCGCGGCGCGCCCAGTCCTGCACCGACTTCTGACGGCGCGCGGCCTGCAGACCGACGCCGAACCGGAAGGGTTTGGTCACGGATCGATCGTAGGAGGGTCGCAGGTCGACAAAGGATGTTTGGCGCGCAGAAGCTTCGGGCAATACATCTGCCGCCGACTTCGAATCATCGGAGTCCCCGGACCTGAAGGATTTATTGCCCCGATCCGGCCCGTCGTGAATCATCCGACGGGCCGGATCAATATTTCGGCAACGAGTTGACCCATGGCCACGCATCCCACGATCGGCGTCGAAGAAGAGTTCCTGCTCGTTGACCCCGCGAGCGGGGAACCTGTCGCGCTCAACGAGGCCGTCGCCCGCGAGGCGGTAAAGCGCGGTGTGAAGCTGCAACTCGAACTGACCACCTGCCAGGTCGAAACCACCAGCGAGGTGGTCTCCTCTTCCCGCGAACTACGCGACCAGCTGCTGCGGCTGCGCCGACTCTCCGCCGAGGCCGCGGACGCGGCCGGGGCGCAACTGCTGGCGGTCGGGCTGCCGCCCACGCTTCCGCAGGAGTTCCCGATCACCGACACTCCGCGGTACCGGGAGATCGGCGAGAAGTTCGGGATGATCGCGCACGAGCAGGGCATCTGCGGCTGCCACGTGCACGTGGCGGTGCCCAGCCGCGAAGCCGCGATCCGGGTCAGCAACCGGCTGCGGCCCTGGTTGCCCAGCCTGCTGGCGCTGAGCGCGAACTCCGCGATCTACCGCAACTCCGACACCGGCTACGCCAGCTGGCGCAGTGTGCTGTGGGCGCGGTGGCCCAGCGCGGGCCCGCCGCCGCACTTCGACTCCGTCGACGAGTACGACGCCGTCGTGCAGATGATGCAACAGGCGGGCGCGATGCGCGATGACGGCATGGTCTATTGGGATGTGCGGCCGTCGAAGAACTTCCCGACGATCGAAGTGCGCGTCGCCGACGTGCCCGCGACGGCGGCCGAGACCGTCCTGCTGGCCGCGTTGACCCGGGCCGCGGTGATGACGGCGTTGGAGGACGAGCGGCGCGGCGAGCCGACACCGCCGCTCGCCGCGCATGCGCTCAAGGCGGCGTACTGGAAGTCCGCGCGCGACGGCCTCGACGGCGATGCGGTCGACCTGCTGGAAAGCCATCAGCGGGTGCCCGCGCGAGAGCTGCTGGACCGGCTCGTCGAGCATGTACGGCCCGCGCTCGAAGCCGTGGGCGACTACGACCTGGTGTTCGACGAGTTGCGCCGCGTCGCCGAACAGGGCAACGGCGCCATCCGGCAGCGGCGGGCGTGGCAGCGCCGCCGGGACGTGGGCGACGTCGTGGCCGAGGCGGCCGAGGCGACGCTGGCGGGAGCGTAGGCCGACGGGCCTTGGCTACGCCGAAATCTGCACCAGGGCTGTGCTTCCGCGGAAATCACGACCGTCTCGCAGAAATCGGTACAGATATCTAGGCCAGAGGTAGCTCGGCGAACGGTGCGCTGGTCGGCTCCGCCGAACCGCCGGGCGGTTCGATGGTGAAGGCCAGAGTGCTCGAGTCGCCGATGTCGGGCAGCACGGCCGTCGTCGACGGCGCCACCGACTGCGGGTCCATGGTGCCCGCGGGATGCGGACCCTCCGCGTCGACCAGCCACATCTGGTAGACAGTGCCGGGTTGCGGCGGGGTGACGTTGTTCATCACCAGCACCCCGGCATCCTTCTCGCGCGAGAACACCACCGTCGCGGTGCCCCCGCCCGGAATCTCCCCCGAGACGGTGCGCACGTCGGGCGCGGCGAACACCTGCTCGGCGGTAGAGGGTTTGTCGGCCGGTCGCAGCGCCAAACCGACGCCCAGGGCGCCCGCGCCGACCACGACAACAGCGGCAGCGGCCAGCGCGGTCTTCTGCCAACGCGTCGGCCGCGGCCGCAACTGGCGTACCGGTTCCGCTCGCTCGCCGCCGATCTCGGCCAGCAGACGCTCGCGCAGATGCGGAGGCGGTTCGGCGGCGGTGGCGGCCGACACGACCGCCATGGCCTCCCGGACATTGCGCACTTCGTCGGCGAAGGCCTGCGCGACGGCGGGGGGTGCGGCCGCGACGCGGCGGTCGACTTCCTCGCGTTCGGAATCCGAGATCGCGTTCAGGGCGTAGGGCGCCGCGAGTGCGCCGAGGTCGCTATCCATGGGCTCGGTCATGCCATCCCCAAGCACTTGCGGAGACCGCGGAGGCCGTCGCGCATCCGCGATTTGATGGTGGCGAGGTTCGCCGACAACCGTTCGGAGACCTGGGCGTAGGTCAGCCCGTCGTAGTAGGCCAGCTGGATGCACTCCCGCTGTACATCCGTCAGCGATCCCAGGCAGTTGGCGACCTGGCGGCGCTCGTCGCGCATGATCACCGAGTCGGCGACGTGATCGGAGGGCAGTTCGACGGTGGCCGCGCCGTAGCGGTCCTCCCGCTGCGTCGCGGCCTGTTCGGACCGCACCCGGTCGACCGCCCGGCGGTGCGCGAGGGTCATCAGCCACGCGAGCGGGGAACCCGCCGAAGGGTCGTAGGTTCGCGCGGTGCGCCACACCTGCAGGTAGACGTCCTGCGTGGTCTCCTCGCTGTACCCCGGGTCGCGCAGTACCCGGGTCACCAGGCCGAACACCCGCGCACGGGTGCGGTCGTAGAAGGTGGCGAAGGCCTCGACGTTCTCCTCGGCAACCTGGCGAAGCAGCTCGTCGAGGTCCGTGGTCACCAGCGGTAGCCTAGCCACCCGCGTGTGCACCGTCATGAATATCGCGATCTGGCCGTGTTACCGACGAAAGCCGCTGTCGGAGCGACAGTTTCGCCGACCGCTTCGGCGCCGCGCACCAGAGGGACACGCCGCAGCCACAGCGTGAGGTGCTGGAGCCGATACTCCAGCGCCGTCATCAACGGCGCCAGCGGGGCCTTCGCCTGCATCAGCAGCACCTCGGCGACACCCGCGCGCCTGCGTGCGCCACGCACCGTGGCGATGAACGCCGGGCCGTTGCCGCGGTGCAGCGATACGGTCACGTTCACCTCGTCGCCAGGGTGCGGCGCGCGCACCAGGTAGTGACCGTCGGTGCCGTTGAACGGCGACACCCGCAGCCTCTTCGGCGCCATCGACGTCCCGTCCGGGCTCGGCGGCAGCAGATACGCGTGCCGTTCACCGCGGTGGTTGTGCATCTCCATGACGATGAGGCGCACGACGCCCGCCGTGTCATGGCACCAGTACAGCGTCACCGGGTTGAACGCGTAGCCGGCCACCCGCGCCTGCAGCAGCGCGGTGACCCGCCCGCCGCCCAGGTCGACACCGCGGTCAGACAGGAACGCGTCGATGCGCTGGCGCAGCGAGTCACCCGGGGCGCCGTGGAGGTGGTCGCGGGCGTCGAAGCGCGCGAAGGGCCGCAGCCACCAAGGGGCCCGCGGAAGCCGGTCGACGTCGACCAGCCAGCTGTAACCGTGATGCTCGAAATGGTGGTACACCGGCGCACGACGCAGGTGCGGCGTCCGGGTGCGGTACAGGTAGGAACCATCCACATGGAGGTATTCGGAGCCGCCCGCGCGACGGATGGGTGCTCAGGTCAGGCGGGACAATAGAGCGCCGTCAGCACATCTCCGCGCGGATCCTCGGCGGGCGCCGTCGACTCCGGCGACTGCGTCAGCGTCACCGAGATGGCAGGCCCGTCGAAGGTCTTGACCGCGAAACTGTGATACCCCGCGATGTCGCCGCCGTGGCCCCACGCGTTCACCCCGCACGGCAATGACACGCGCCCGAGGCCCAATCCGTACTCGAGAAGTCCCTCGGTATCCGGCATGGGAACGGTCCGCATCATCTCGTCGAGCTGAGGGCGGGGCACCACCCGCCCGTCGAGCAGCGCGGTGATGAACGCCGTCGTGTCCTCGTCGGTCGATACCAGGCCGCCCGCGGTCCACGCCGCGGAGGCGTTGAAGTCGGTGACGTCGGTGCGTCTGCCGTCGACCACTTCGTAGCCGTGGGCGAACGGCACCCGCAGCCCGTTCTCGCCCGGCGCGGGGAAGTACGTGTCGAACAGCCCCAGTGGCGCGATGATTCGCGCGGTGATCTCGTCGGCCGCCGGTCTCCCGGTCACCCTCTCGATCAGCAGGCCGGCGACGATGTAGTTGGTGTTGGTGTACTTCATCGTCGCGCCGGGGGCGAACTGCGCGGGCCGAGCCAGCGCCCTGTCGAGCAGTTGATCGCCGCTCACGGGTTCATCCGGGATCTCGGTCAGGTCGTCGAAGTATTCCGGCAGGCCGCTCTGGTGGCGCAACAGCTGGCGCACGGTGATCGCCGTGGCATCGATGTTCTCGCCCCGGATGCGGCCGGGCAGGTACGTCTCGATCGATGTGTCGAGCCCGACCCTGCCGTCGGCCACCAGCTGCAGAACCGTCGCGGCCACAAAGGTTTTCGTGATGCTACCGACACGCACGTGGGTGTTCGGTGCGAATCCGGCTCCGGTGTCGAGGTCGGAGTGCCCGGCGGAGTACCGGGTGAGGTGTGGCCCATCGCGGATCACGACGATCCCGCCGGCGAGTCCTTCCTCCGCGACGGCACGCTCGAGGGTCGCGTCGACGGCGGCGGGCTGGGCATGAACCGGTGCGGCGGTCAGCACAAGGAGAAGCAGGGCCGCGATGGTTGGGATACGCACTAGGCCGAGCGTAGTTCCCAGGAATGCGCGGTGGCGACGAGCCCTTGGATCAACGCGGAGGTCGCCGGTGTGAGCCCGTCGTCGCCGGGTAGTTGGCTGCGCGGGCTGATGCCGCGCACCCGCGGTGTGAGCTCGAGTTGCGCGCCGCCTGCGCGGACGCGGTTGACGGGGTTGTCTTGGTGCAGCCCGCGCAGTTCGCGCGGGATCGCGTCGAGGTCGGTGATGACTTGGTAGCCAGGCACTTCGACGTGTTCGGCGAGGTGCTCGGCTAGTGCGCGGTTGCGCCCGCCCGCGAGCAACTGGGTGCTGCGACCGACGCGGCCGTACCCGTGCAGTGACACCGCGACGTCGACGTGGTCGAGGAATTCCGCGAGGCGTTCGGACTCCTGCGCCCGGTACAGCGCCGAGGGCAGATGGTGCGGATAGTGGTCGGGGTGGCGCACCGTGTACACCGAGGCGCCCGCGGCGTCGGCGGCGCGTTCGGCGATTACGTCGGTCATCTGCTCGAGGCCGCCGCCGTGGATGGCCAGAAAACCGAAGCGGGACCGCAAGATCCGCTCCTCGACGATGCCCGGCTGCGCCAGGAGCTCCGAAAGCGACTGTGGGGCAGGGATATCGGATCGGTCAGAGCGCACGGACCAATGCGCCGGATCCCACCGCTTGAGGAAGTCGACCCAGCGGCTTGGCAGGCCGTGGTGCAGGGCGCCGTCGATGATGCGCTCGAGGTAGCCGGGCCGTGGCGGACCCGGTTCGACGCGGTGGTCGATGTACACCCACGCCTCGGCGGGCCCCTCGTCGGTGTGCACGGTGAGCCGGTCGCGGCGGTAACGCACCGGAACACCTTCGGCGCTGTCGAGCACCGCCAGATCGCGGTCGTTGAGCTGCCACAGCACACCGTGCACTTCGGAGCCGTGGAACGGTTCGACCGTGGCGACGCCGCGCTCGTTGATCAGCCAGTCGTGGTCGGACAGCATCGCCGGGCGTGGGTGCGCCGCGTTGGGGCACCGCAACGCCATCTGGTGGACGTTGAGGTTCGAGCCGTAGGCGAAGTAGGTGTGCATCAACCCGTCAGCGTCAGATAAATCAACACCACGTTCAAAAGAGTAATCAGGCCCGCGATGACCCACCCGATAGCCGTCGTCACCCGATGGTTGACGTCGGCGCCCATCAGGGCGCGGTCGCTGGTCAGCCGCACGAGCGGAATCAGCGCAAACGGTATCCCGAAGGACAGCACCACCTGCGACAACACCAGCGCACGGCTGGGATCCAGGCCGATCGCCAACACCGCGAGCGCGGGCAGCAGCGTGATGAGGCGGCGCAGCGCCAGCGGAATGGAGCGGTGCAGCAGGCCCTGCATGATCATCGCGCCGGCGTACGCGCCGACCGACGACGACGCCAACCCCGAGGCGAGCAGGCCGATCGCGAACAACAGCGCGATCGTCGGCCCCAGGGTCTCGCCGACGGCGGCGTGCGCACCCTCGATCGAGTCGGTGTTTTCCTGACCCCGCAGGTTCGTCGCGGCGACCAACACCATCGACAGGTTGACCGCGCCGGCGATCACCATCGCGATGCCGACGTCCCAGCGCGTGACCCGCAGCAGCATCCGCCGCATCGGCCCGGGGTCGGGATGGCCGTGGCGGTCCCGGGCCAGGCCCGAGTGCAGGTACACCGCGTGCGGCATCACGGTCGCGCCCAGCATCGCCGCCGCGATCAGCACGCTCTCGGTGCCGGCGAACTTCGGCACTAACCCCGTCGCCGCCTCGTCGAGCGGTGGGGGAGCGACGAACAGGCTGGCGAGGAAGCCGACCGCGATGACGGCCAGCAGTCCGGTGATGACGCGTTCGAACGAGTTCTGGCCGTGGCGGTCCTTGACCATCAGCAACACCATCGAGACGACGCCGGTGATGATGCCGCCGGTCAGCAGCGGTAGGTCGAACAGCAGGTACAGCGCGATCGCGCCACCGACGACCTCGGCGAGATCGGTTGCCATCGCGACCAATTCGGCCTGCATCCAGTAGGTCAGCCGGGTGCGGCGGCGCATCCGATTACCGACCGCCTCCGGCAGCGACATGCCGGTCACCAAGCCGAGCTTGGCCGAGAGGTACTGCACGATGCAGGCCATCGCGTTGGCCGCCACGATCACCCAGATCAGCAGGAAACCGAATTGGGCACCGGCGCTGACATTGGCGGCGACGTTGCCGGGGTCGACGTAGGCGATGGCCGCCACGAACGCCGGTCCGAGCAGCAGCCAGCTCGGGCGCGCCTTCACCTCGGTGCTCTGGGCCACCCCACCCTCTTTCTATCCGGGGTTGCGAATAGAAAAGTTAGGGTAACCGAAACCTGGGCCTCGGTGGTGGGTGGGGTTATTTGTGCCCGCCGCCGAGCCCGATGACGAGGCCGCCGCCCCATGGCCAGCCCCAGTACGGGCTGGTCTGCACCGACGGTGACGTGACGATCTGTGAACTTCCGTTGGTCTGACACTGCGTGGTGTTGGGGGCGATGTTGGTGCACTGGGGCGCGGCACCGGCGACGGGTGCTAACGCGCCGATGACGCCGACCGCGAGAGCCGCTGTGAGATAACGAAATCGGGCCTTCATGGTTGGCCTCCTCGGCCTGGGGCACTTCTGGTCAGCGACTGCGCATACGGCGAGCGCTGCGAAAAACGTTGAGCGTCAATCCCGAACGGTCACGGGAAGAAGAAGCCGTCGCCCTCCCACATGCTTCCCCATGGGCCGACGTACTCCTGCTGAGCGGGCGTAGCGTCAATCGAAACGTTGCCCGGAGTCGCGCATTCAGTGGTGGACCCGCCGATGGCCTGCGCGCCGCCGGTGTCGACGCACTGCGGCAAGGTCGGGTTCGGGTTCGGAGCCGGTTCGGCGGCGGCAGGCGAGGCCGCCGCGAGTGCCGCAGCGATGCCGCCGGCAGCGATCAGCGGTGCGAGATAACGAAGGGTGGTCCGCATAGGCACGTCCTCGATTCTGATCGACCCCCGGCTTCAACGCACAGCGTACAACCCTTTTCCGGTGATCAGCGGCAAGTCGAGTGTGGTGCGGATGCCCGGCGGCGCGGCCACGACCGCGGGGATCGCGTTGACGACACGGGCGGCCGTCGCGACGAGTCCGGCGTGGTTGTGGTCACCGTTCGGGCTGCTCAGGCAGAGGTCGATGGTGTACGACGGTTCGCCGGTGATCTCGATGCGGTACGAGCCACCCTCCTGAGCGGGCTGCGGCCAGTCCGGGTGCAGGTCATCGCGCAACCGGGTGACGTGTTCGAGCACGACGGCGACCTTGCCGTCCTTGATGCCCTGGACCTCGAAGCGCAGCGCCGCCGCGGTGCCCTTGGCGATGTGGCCCGCTGCGATGTCGAAATCCTCGGGAGCCGGTTCGCGCACATAGGTTTCGGACACCTTGTCGAGTTCGATGCCGAGCCCCGCGGCCAGCTGTCTCACCACCGATCCCCAGGCCAAGCTCAGGACGCCGGGCTGCAACAGCATCGGGATCTCGTCGAGCGGCTTGCCGAAGCCCATCACGTCGAACATCACCGTGGCGCTGTCGTAGGTGTCGTAGTTAATGATCTCCATGCACCGAATCTGCTCGATGCTCTGACAGGTTCCGGCGAGCGCGAGCGGTAGCAGGTCGTTGGCGAAGCCGGGGTCGATGCCGTTGACGAAGACACTCGATCCGCCCGTCTGGGTGGCTTCCTCGATCGGCTTGACGAGTTCGTCGGGCAGTACCTCCCATGGGTACTGCAGGAAGACCGCGCTGCTGCCGACGACGTTGACGCCTGCGGCCAGAATGCGGCGGTAGTCCTCGAGCGCCTCGGGCAGCCGGTTGTCGGCCATCGCGGTGTAGACCACGCAGTCGGGTCGGGTCGCCAGCACCGCATCGAGGTCGGTCGTGGCGGTGATGCCGGTCGAAACCTGCAGTCCGGCAAGCTCACCCGCGTCCTTGCCGGCCTTGGTTTCCGACGACACCCAGACAGCGGTGAGCTCGTACTGCGGATCGTTGATGAGCTGGGTCAGCGCGTGCCTGCCGACGTTGCCGGTGCCGACCGCGGCCACTTTGATCGTCATGGAGGTCCTCTCACAGGTCCGGAATGGGCATGTCGAGATTGGGCACCGTCAAACCGCCGTCGACCTCCAGCGTCTTACCGGTCAGGTAGCTGCCAGCGGGCGAGGCCAGGTACACCGCGGCGGCGGCGATGTCCTGCGGATCGCCGAGTCGGCGCATCGGAGTTGCTTGCTCCATGGGCTTGCGGAGGTCGTCGTTGGAGGCCACGATGTCGAGCGCCGATGTGAGGATCGACCCCGGCGCGATCGCGTTGACCCGGATCCGCGGGCACAGGTCGAGCGCGGCCAGGCGGGTGTAGTGGGCGAGTGCGGCCTTGGCCGTTCCGTAGGCCGCGAAACCCCGGCCGGCCAGCCGGCCCATCGTGGAGGTGATGTTGATGATGCTGCCGCCGCCGGAGTGCTCGAGCATCAGCGGAACCGCCGCGGTGGTGAGCGCGTGCGCGGTGGTCACGTTGAAGGTGAACGCGTCGCGCAGGTCCTTGGTCGAGGTGTTCAGTAGCGCGTTCGGCATGGTGCCGCCGACGTTGTTGACGACGACGTCTAGTTTTCCGAACGCCTCGATCGCGGCACCGGCCAACGTGGCGGTGTCGGCGGGGTGGGCCAGGTCGGCGACCACGACGTGCGCCCTGCGGCCCACGCCCTTGATCTGCTCGGCGACTTCCTCGAGTTGCGACTGTGTGCGTGACGCGATCACCACGTCTGCACCGGCTTCGGCGAATGCCAACGCCATCGCGGCGCCCAGGCCGCGACCGGCGCCCGTGACCACCGCGACCTGATCGTCGAGCCGGAATCTGTCAAGAATCACGTTTCCGAATCCTTCCCTCGCCGGGCGAACCGTAACAGGACACGACGATGCGCGTGAGGGCTTTTTGAAACACGTTCTAATTGCCGCGAGACGTACACCAGGGTCGTGCTTGGACCGGATAGCACGGCCCTGGTGTACGTCTCGCGAACCAGTAGTTCTACGACGCCCCGAGTCCTGGCGGGCTGCTACTTCTTCGACGCGGCGGTCTTCTTGGCCGTCGACTTCTTGGCTGTCGACTTCTTCGCGGCCTTCCTGGCGGGTGTCTTCTTCGCCGCGGTCTTCTTGGCGGCGCTCTTCTTCGCGGGCGCCTTCTTGGCCGGCTTGTCGTCGTCGGAACCCTTTGACCTGCCGCGACCTTCGCGTCGCGCCTTCACGCTGGCTTCGAGTTTGGCCAGCAGATCGGAGACATCCTCGGTCTCGTCGAGTTCCTGCGGCTGCTCCTCGGTGGTGAATGCTTCGCCGCCTTCGAGTTTCGCCTGGATCAGCTCACGCAGGTGTTCCTGGTACTCGTCGTGGTAGCGGTCGGGATTGAAGTCGTCGGTCATCGAGTCGACGACCTGGGTGGCCATCTTCAGCTCGGCCGGCTTGATGTCGACTTCCTTGTCCAGCACCGGGAAGTCGGGATCGCGGATCTCGTCGGGCCACAACAGCGTCTGGATCACCATGACGTCGCGCTTGCTGAAGTCCTGAACCCGAAGCGCCGCGAGTCGCGTCTTGTTACGCAACGCGAAGTGCACGATCGCGACCCGGTCGGTCTCCTTGAGCGTCTTGGTCAACAGCACATACGACTTCGACGACTTGCCCTCGGGCTCGAGGAAGTAGCTGCGGTCATACATCATCGGATCGATGTCGGAGGCGGGAACGAATTCCAGCACCTCGATCTCGCGGCTGCGTTCCTCGGGCAGCGTGGCGATGTCCTCGTCGGTGATGATCACCGTCTGGCCGTCGTCGGATTCGTACGCCCGGGCGATGTCGCGATACTCGACTTCTTCACCGTCGATCTCGCAGACACGTTTGTATCGGATGCGCCCGTTGTCCTTCGCGTGCACCTGGTGGAACTTCACGTCGTGGTCCTGCTGCGCGCTGTAGACCTTGACCGGCACGTTCACCAGGCCGAACGCGATCGAACCCTTCCATATGGAACGCATCAACCCAGTATGGCTGATTCCAGCGCCGCATCGCGGCTACCGCGTTCGGGCAGGTCGGCGCCGGCGCGGGCGACCGTCAGCGCCGACGACATCGCGGCCGTGCGCAGGACACGCGTCAGGTCGGCCGCACTGATTCGCGCCAGGTCACGCCGCCGCTGAGCGCCCAGTAGCCCCAACGTCCACAGCGCATCGATCAGACCGCTCAGGTACGCATCACCGGCGCCCACGGTGTCGACGACGTCGACCTCGAACGCCGGCACTCGCGCCAGGCCCTGCGCGCACAGCGCGAACGACCCCTGCCCGCCCATCGTGACCGCGACGATCGACGGGCCCAGCGACAACCACGTCTCCGCGATCTGCTCGGGGGCGCGGCCCGGGTCGAGCCACCGCAAGTCCTCGTCGCTGGCCTTCACCACGTCGCAGCGCTCGATGAGGCGGTCGATGCGGGTGCGCGCGGCATCGGCGTCCTCGATCAGCGCGGGCCGCACATTCGGATCGAACGTCACGGTGGCCGACGGGTGATACGTGTCGACCAGTGCGGCGGTGGCACGGCAGCCGGGCTCGAGCACCGCCGCGATCGAACCGGTGTGCACCACCAGCGGGGGACCCACCTCGGGCGTTCCGGTCAGTTGCCATTCGATGTCGAACTCGTACTGCGCCGAACCCTGCTCGTCGAGCGTGGCCAACGCGGTCGGCGTCCTCGCCGCGGCCGTACTTCCCGAGACGAGTTGCACCCCGGATGCTTCGGCATGGTCGACGATGCGCCGTCCGCGTTGGTCGTCGCCGATGTGCGTCAGGAAGTCGACGCCGCGGCCCAGCCGGCCCAGCCCGACCGCCACGTTGAGTGGACTGCCGCCGACGTGTTCACCGGTGACCTCGCCGCCACACTCGACGATGTCGATCAACGCCTCGCCGATCACCAGCGCACGGTCCGCGCTCATGGTTCGTTCCCGTGCATCAACGCTTCCAGCGTTGCCCGCGCGCCGTCGCGGTGCAGCGAGTTCAGCGCCCAGACGTATGCGTCGACAAATCGCTGGTCGGAGGCGAGATCGCCGAAGAGGTCGGTGTGTTCGATGAATGCGGTCGGGTTGTCGCGCTGAGCCTTGGCCAGCGGCACCAGGACGTCGGCGAGCTGGTCCTGCACGTCGATCGGCTGCCCCTGCTCGTCGACCCCTTCGGCGTAGCGCGCCCAACTGGCGACCGTCGCGGCCGACAACCGGATCGGCGCGCCCGTTCGGAGGTTCTCGCGGACGACGGGCAGCAGCCACTTCGGAATGCGGTCCGATGAGCCGTAACACAGCCGGGCGATGGTGTCCTTGACGCCCGGGTTGGCGAACCGCTCGATCAGCGTGCGCTTGTAGTCGGGCAGATCGATGCCGGGCACGGGTTTGAGCGTCGGTGTGGCCTCGTCGTCCATGTACGCCAACAAAAAGTCGGCGAACAGCGGGTCGCCTGCGGCGTCGTGCACCAACCGGTAACCGGCGAGATACCCGAAATAGCAGAGGCTTTGGTGGCCGGCGTTGAGCAGACGCAGCTTCATCAGCTCGTACGGGGTGACGTCGTCGACCATCAGCACGTCCACGTCTTCCAGCGGTGGTCGCCCGTCGGCGAAGTCGTCCTCGAGCACCCACGCCGTGAAGGGTTCGGCCACCACCGGCCATTGGTCATCGATACCGAATTCGGTTGCCACGACGTCGATCACGTCGGGTGTGGTGACCGGTGTGATGCGGTCCACCATCGAGTTGGGGAACGTGGTGTGCGCGCCGATCCACTCGCCGAGGCCGGGATGCACCCGCTCGGCGTAGGTGGTGAACGCATGGCGGGCGACGTCGCCGTTGCCCTCGATGTTGTCGCACGACACGATCGTCGGGGAGGTGATGCCGCGGTCGCGCCTGCGCGCCAGCGCCTCGGCCACCAGACCGAAGACGTTCACGCCCTCACCGAGGTTGTCGATGTTGTAGCCGCCCTCGGTGATGGTCAGCGAGACGATCCGCGTGCTCGGCGCGGCCAACAGTTCGATCACCGACTCTGGGTCGTCGGGCGCGTAGCGATAGTCGACGATCGAACCGATCACCCGCGCCTCGCGGGTACCGTCGGGCTTCTCCAGCAGCAGGGTGTACAGGCCGTCCTGGGCGGCCATCACATCGGCCATCCTGCGGTCGGCAGGCATCACGCCGACGCCGGCGATGCCCCACTCCTTGGCCAGCCCCTTCTCCAGGAGTCGGTCGACGTACATCGCTTGATGCGCCCGGTGAAAGCCGCCGACTCCGAAATGCACTATGCCGACCGATATCTGGGATCGATCGTAGGTCGGCTTGTCGGTGGAAAGCTGTGCGAGCGTGGAGTTGTCGAGTTTCATGACACCGACACCACCGACTTCACGCTACCCGGCGTGCGGTCGGAGTCGAGGGCTTCGGCGGTGCGCTCCAAGGGGAAGCGGGCGGTCACCATCGCGTCGAGATCGACCTGGCCGGACTCGACGAGCGCAATCGCCGTCGGCCAGGTGTTGGCGTAGCGGAAGACGCCCGTCAACACCAGCTCACGGTTCTGGATAACCTGCGTCGGCAGCTCCATCGACTCCGCACCCGAGCCGACCAACACCACCCGCCCGGCGGGTCGCACCGCGCGAATGCCGTCGGCCACGGCCGTCGGCGCGCCCGAGGCGTCGATGTATCCGTCCACCCCGAAATCGCCTATCGGCTGGGTCGTCGGGTCCAGAACCTCCGTGGCCCCGAACGAGATCGCCCGTTGCCGACGGGCCTCGTCGGGATCGCTGACGATGATGTCCGTCGCGCCGTAGGCCCGCGCGAGTTGGATCACCACGATGCCGATCGGGCCCGCGCCGGTGACCAACACCCGCGACCGTCCGTCGACACCCGCCTTGCGGACGGCGGCGATGCCGACGGAGAGCGGCTCGCACAACGCCGCCGCTTCATCGGAGATCGAGTCCGGCACGCGGTGGGCGAACTCCGCGCCGATGGTCACGTACTCACAGAGCGCCCCGTCGACGGGCGGGGTCGCGAAGAACCGCATGTGCGGGCACAGGTTGTAGTGCCCGCGGCGGGTTTCGTCGCTGTCGGGGTCGGGGCGCTGCGGTTCGATCGACACCCGTTCGCCGATGCGCGACGGGTCGACGTTGTCGCCGACGTCGACGATCGTGCCCGCGGCCTCGTGGCCGAGGATCAACGGCGCCTCGACGACGAATCCGCCCACTCGCCCGTGCCGGTAATAGTGCGTGTCCGATCCGCAGACTCCCACCGACGAGACCCGTATCAGCACGTCACCGGGGTCTGGCCGGGGCACAGGGCGCTCCTGCATTTCGATCCGCCCGGGTTCGACGAGCACGGCCGCCCGCATCCGGCTGTCCGGTGAGAGTGTTGTGTGCGTCACATCACCATGTTAACGTGATGAGCATCTAATCGCACCCCTGAGCAAATGCTCACAGTCCGAGGAGGGCAGGGCGGTGACCGCACCAACGTCGACCGGTGACCTCGCCGGGGCTGCGGTGCCGACACAGGACGTCCGCCTGGCCCTGCGCGCGGCGACGATGTACTACCTCGACGGATTGACCCAGGCCGAGATCGCCGCCCGCTTGGGTGTCTCGCGCCCGACTGCGGGTCGATTGATCGCGCGCGCAAAGGCCCGGGGTCTGGTGCGCATCGAGATCGCCGTGCCCGCCGGGCTGAGTGAGAACCTGCACGCCGAGGAGGAGCGAGAACTCGAGCGGCGCTACGGGCTGACGGAGGTGGTGGTCGCCGGCCACGGCGTCGACATCGGCGCACCCGGTCGGCCCGTCGCATACGCCAGTGTTGGCCGGGCTGCGGCAGCGCTGCTGATGCGGCGTCTCACACCCGACGACGTCCTCGGGTTCACCTGGGGGCCTGAGCAGGTCGCGGTGGCCAACGCGTTGGTTCCCGGCGTGGCGAGCTGCCGCGCGGTGGTGCAGCTCGACGGCGCCATGTCGACCGCGGCGTATCAGACCGGTACCGAGTTCATCTTGAGCCGCTGCGGGGAAGCGTTGCGCGCGAGCACGTTACGACTGCCCGCACCCCTGTATGCCGACCCGTCGACGGTGGCGTCGATGCGCAGCGATTCGGTGATCTCCCGCGCGTTGGAGGCAGGACGGCACGCGGACATGATGCTCTTCGGTGTCGGCGCGGTATCGACGTCGACCACGCTGTTCGAAGGCAGCTTCCTCGACACCCGCATGCTCGACGAGTTGGAGTTGCTCGGCGCGGTGGGTGAGATCGGCGGCCGGTTCTTCGACGCGGCCGGCGTCCCCGTCGACACCGAACTCCAGCAGCGCGCGGTGTCCGTGCCGCTCGAGGACATCCGCAACTGCGAGAAGACGCTGCTGATCTCCAGCGGCGCCGCGAAGTACGACGCCACTCTGGCCGTCCTGCGGGGCAGGTTGGCCCGGCTGTTGGTGTGTGACATCGATTGTGCGCGTTGGTTGTTGGCGCAGTGAGGAGATGACGCAGGTGAGACCGACAATGATGAAGCGGTTCGCGGCGGTGGCCGCGGCGTCCGGGGTCGTACTGGCCTCCGGGTGTTCGGGAGCAGGCAGCCTGGGCGCCTCGGACAACCAGGTCACCATCGCCATGGTGTCGAACTCGCAGATGACCGACGCCAGGGATCTGTCGTCGGAGTTCGAGGCGGCCAACCCCGGCACGAAGCTGAAGTTCGTCACGCTCTCGGAGAACCAGGCCCGCGCCAAGATCACCATGTCGACCGCGATGGGCGGAAGCGAGTTCGACGTCGTGATGATCAGCAACTTCGAGACCCCGCAGTGGGCGAAGGACGGCTGGCTGCAGAACCTCTCCGAATACGCCTCGCAGACACCGGGGTACGACGAGGAGGACTTCATCTCGTCGCTGCGCGAGTCGCTGTCGTATGACGGCGACATGTACGCCGTCCCGTTCTACGGTGAGTCGTCGTTTCTGATGTACCGCAAGGACCTGTTCGAACAGGCCGGGATCGAGGTCGACCAGTCACCGGACTACCAGCCGACCTGGCAGCAGGTCGCGCAGTGGGCCGACACCCTGAAGTCTGGTGACCGCGCGGGAATCTGCCTTCGCGGAAAGCCGGGATGGGGTGAGGTGCTCGCGCCGCTGAACACCGTGATCAACACGTTCGGCGGGCGGTGGTTCGACGAGCAGTGGAACGCACAGCTCAACAGCCCCGAGGTGCGCAAGGCGGTCAACTTCTACGTCGACCTGGTCAAGCGCTCCGGAGAACTGGGCGCCGCCTCCACCGGTTTCCAGGAGTGCGCGAACCTGTTCGGCCAGGGCCAGACCGCCATGTGGTACGACGCCACGTCGGCGGTATCGGTCCTCGAAGATCCGCAGGAATACCCGGAACTGGTCGGCAAGATCGGATATCTGCCCGCGCCCATCGCCGAGAAGCAGAACTCCGGGTGGCTCTACACCTGGGCGCTGGGGATCCCGAAATCGGCCAAGAATCCCGACGGCGCATGGAAGTTCATCTCATGGATGACGAGCAAGGACTACATGAAACTGGTGGGGGAGAAGCTCGGCTGGGCGAGGGTCCCACCGGGCAGCCGGACATCCACTTACACCGAACTGCCGGAGTACGAGAATATCTCGCGATCCTACGGACCGTTGACGTTGCGGTCGATCCAGAACGCCAACCCGAACAAGCCTACCGTGCAACCGGTTCCGTACACCGGAATCCAGTTCGTCGCGATACCTGAGTTCCAGGATCTGGGCACCAGGGTCAGCCAACAGATCAGCGCCGCCATCGCCGGTCAGAAGACGGTCAACGAGGCGCTCGACCAAGCGCAGCAGTACGCCGAGGTCGTCGGCAAGACATATCAGGAGAAGTGATGACCGTAACCGCCGATACCACGGCCGGCGCCAGCGAAAACTCGGTGGCAGAACGGGTTCGCAGGATCCGGGAGGCCAAGGACACCGGGGTGAGCCGCGCCGAAGCCTGGCGCAGGCGGGGCCCGCTGTTGCCGGCGCTGATTTTCATGATCGTCGTCACGCAGGTTCCGTTCCTGTTCACCCTCTACTACTCGACGCTGTCGTGGAACCTGGTTCGCCCCGGATCACGTGAGTTCATCGGGTTGCAGAACTACGTCACGGTGGCCAAGGACAGTCAGTTCTGGACCGTCGCGCTCAACACCGTGGTGTTGATCGTCGGGGTGGTGCTGATCTCCGCGTTCTTCGGTCTGCTCCTGGCATTGCTGCTCGACCGAGCGTTCCTGGGCCGCGGGATCGTGCGGACGTTGCTGATCACGCCATTCCTCGTCACACCCGTTGCAGCCGCGCTGATCTGGAAGACGACGATCCTCGACCCGAACAACGGCATCCTGAACTGGCTGCTGTCGCTGGTCGGGATCGACCGGATGGACTGGATCGGGCAGTTTCCGCTGGCGATGGTGATGGTGATGCTGATCTGGCAGTGGACGCCGTTCATGATGCTGCTGATCCTCGCCGGTCTCCAGTCGATGCCGCGCGACATCCTGGAGGCCGGCCGAGTCGACGGTGCGAACGCCTTTCAGCTCTTCCGGGAGTTGACGCTTCCGCACCTTCGGCGATTCATCGAGTTGGGAGTCGTGCTCGGGGCGATCTTCCTGGTCAACACGTTTGATGCCATCTACATGATGACGCAGGGCGGGCCGGGCATCGCGAGCGCGAACCTGCCGTTCTACATCTATCAGCGCGCGTTCCTCGGCTTCGACATCGGCCAGGCGGCGGCCATGGGAGTGGTGGTGGTCGTCTTCACGATCATCATCGCCAGCTTCGCGCTGCGATTGATCTTCAAGTCGTTCACCGGGAAGGAAGAGGCGGCCTGAGATGACTATCACGGTCGAGAAAACCGCAGCCACACCGCAACCCGTGGCGAAGAGAAAGAAGAAGTCCCGCACGTTCAGTCCGTGGGGGCTGGTGGCGTGGCTGGTCGGGATCGGGTTCTTCTTCCCGGTCTTCTGGATGGTGTTGACGTCGTTCAAGCAGGAGGCCGATGCCGCCACCAGCCCGCCGAAGCTGTTCTTCTCCCCGACGCTGGATCAGTATTCTGCCGTCTTCGACCAGGGCATCGGGCCCGCCATGCTGAATTCGCTGTTCGCGACCGGGATTTCGACGCTGCTCGTGCTCGCGCTTGGAGTCCCTGCCGCATTCGCGTTGTCGCTGCGGCCGGTCCGCAAGACCCAGGATGCGCTGTTCTTCTTCATGAGCACCAAGATGCTGCCCGTCGTCGCGGTGATCCTGCCGCTGTATGTGATCGTGTCCAATATCGGTCTACTGGACAACATCTGGGCGTTGATCGTGCTCTACACGGCGATGAACCTGCCGATCGCGGTGTGGATGATGCGGTCGTTCTTCCTCGAGGTGCCCGGCGAACTGTTGGAGGCGGCCAGCCTGGACGGCGCCAGCCTGTGGCGCTCGGTGCGCGAGGTGATCCTGCCCCTGGTGTCGCCGGGTATCGCTGCGACGGCGTTGATCTGCGTGATCTTCGCCTGGAACGAGTTCTTCTTCGCGGTGAACCTGACCGCGGTGAACGCCCAGACCATGCCCGTGTACCTCGTCGGCTTCATCGCCGGAGAGGGTCAGTACTGGGCCGTGTTGTCGGCGGCCGCGACCATGGCCGCGCTGCCGGTGATCCTGTGCGGATGGATCGCCCAGAACAAGCTGGTGCGCGGACTGTCGTTCGGCGCGATCAAGTAACCCGTCGGACCCCGATCACGAGAGACACGGAGATACCAATGGCCACAATCACTTACCGCAACGCCTCCTGCGTCTACGAAGGCTCGGACAAGCTCGCGGTCGATTCGCTCGACCTCGACATCTCCGACGGCGAATTCGTCGTGCTGGTCGGGCCGTCCGGGTCGGGCAAGAGCACCGCCCTGCGCATGCTGGCCGGGCTGGAGGACATCGACGAGGGCACGATCGAGATCGGCGGCAGGGACATGACCGGTGTGCCGTCCAAGGACCGCGACATCGCGATGGTGTTCCAGAACTACGCGCTGTACCCGAACAAGACCGTCGCCGAGAACATGGGTTTCGCGCTGAAACTGCGTGGGGTCTCGCGCGACGAGCGGCGCAAGAAGGTCGAAGAGGCGGCCAAGATCCTGGACCTCACGGAGTTCCTCGACCGCAAGCCCGCCAAGCTGTCCGGTGGGCAGCGGCAGCGCGTCGCGATGGGCCGCGCCATCGTGCGCGAGCCGCAGGTGTTCTGCATGGACGAGCCGCTGTCGAACCTCGACGCGAAGCTGCGCGTGCAGACCCGCACCCAGATCGCCGCGCTGCAGCGACGGCTCGGCACCACGACGGTCTACGTCACCCACGACCAGATCGAGGCCATGACGATGGGAGACAGGGTCGCGGTCCTGCGGTTCGGCAAACTGCAGCAGTTCGCCGCCCCGAACGAACTCTACGACAGGCCGGCCAACGCGTTCGTCGCCGGTTTCATCGGCTCACCCGCCATGAATCTGGTGACGCTGCCGATCGCGCCCGACGGTGTCCGCATCGGCGACACGACGCTGCCTCTCGAACGCGAGCGACTTTCGAAGTTGAGCGACGCGGGCCTCTCGGAGGTCACGCTCGGCATCCGGCCCGAACAACTGGAGCTCACCGACTCCGGCGGGGTGGAAGTCGTCGTCGACCTGGTCGAGGACCTCGGCAGCGAGGCCTACCTCTACACACACGCGGGTTCGGGAGTCGAGCTGGTCGCACGCTGCAATCCGCGCACGGCGCCCAAACTCGCCGAGACGGTGCGGCTGCGCAGGCATCCGGAAGGGTCCGTGCACCTGTTCCACCCGGAGACCGGCGAACGCATCGACTGATTGCGGCTTCCAGCGCCGCCGAATTCTGCACCAGGGTTGCGATTTTCGCCTCACCGCGACCCTCCTGCAGATTTCGGCGGGGTCCAACCGCGGCGGGTGAACGCGTCGAAGACGCGATGCAAGATGTATCGCCGGCTGTGTTCCTTGAGCACATGGATGTCGATCCAGCCTTGGCGATCGACGAACGCGGCACGACCCACGTCATACACGTATTGCCGTCGGTTCTCGCTGTGGTGAACTCCGTCGTAGTCCAGACCGACCATCGGCTCGTCGTACCCCATGTCGAGAAACGCCTCCTGGTACCCGTCGCTAAGCCTGATCTGCGTCCGCGGGGTGGGCAGTCCGGCGTCGATGAGCAACAGACGAAGGCGGGTCTCTTCGGGCGATTGCGCGCCTGCGTCCATCAAGCAGAGCGCCGTCCGGGCACGACGAACTCCGCGTGCGCCCCGATATCGATCGCTCAGCGCCAAGGCATCATCGGCGGACACCCCCATGGCGACGGCCAGGGCGTCCAGATGCGCGACGGCCTTGTCGCGCGGAAGGTGGCGAGCCAGATCCCACGCGGTCCGAGCGGGGGTCGTCACGGGAATCTCCCCGAAGTAGGTGATCTCGTCGGGTGCCAAGCGTTCTTCGTGGACGATGACGCCTTCGCGCGGGCGGGTGTGAGCGGTGATCACCTCGATCGGGGTCGACGCATCCACCCACTTTGCGCCGTGGAACGCTGCCGCGGCCCGCCCCGCGATCACGCCTCTGCGACCGGTCCACAACCAGGCCGCAACGGCATTGGAGTGGATATTGCGTTCAGCGTCGTTTGGGCGGTAGACCCGCGGCAGGACGGCGGAGTGGTTCCAGCGCAGTTGCCCTCGCGTGAGTCGGCCATCGCTGATCGCCTCGCTGCCCAGAAACGGTTGCCACATGACCGGATCGTGGACGGGACGGCCGACAGAACGCGTACCCCGTCGTCCATTTCTGCGGCAGGGCTGTGGATAACGCGAAATCGCGACCCTGGCGCAGAAATCGGCGGCGTTGCCGCTAGTCGACGACCGCCGCGTTCCCCGGGTCAAGGCCGCTGGGCAGATTCGGGTCGAGGCCACTGGGCGAGTGGGTGAACTCCTGATGTGCCATCGGCCGGCAGTTATTGTCCATCGGCGTCTGATCGCCCGAGCAGTAGGGCACGAGGTCCTGCGGATCCGCCGCGGCGTGCGGTGCCGCCAGCAGGGCAGCCACCGCGACCAGCACCGCCGCGAAGATTCTCGCCACGGATCCAACGTAGCAGCGGGTATACGTTCACACTGTGGATCGATTCGGCCGGGTGAAGCTGACCAACCCGGACAAGGTGCTGTACCCGGCGACGGGCACCACCAAAGCGGAGGTGTTCGACTATTACGTCGGCATCGCCGAGGCGATGATCCCGCATATCGCGGGCCGCGCCGTGACCCGCAAGCGCTGGCCCAACGGTGTCGAGGAGCCGTCGTTCTTCGAAAAGCAACTCGCCTCGTCGGCGCCGGACTGGTTGGACCGCGCGTCGGTCACGCATCGCTCGGGGACGACGACCTATCCGCTGATCGACACCGCCGAGGGTCTGGCGTGGATCGCGCAGCAGGCATCGCTCGAAGTGCACGTCCCGCAGTGGCGGTTCGTCAGCGAGGACGACGGGCCACCGACGCCCGGCCCCGCGACCCGCATCGTCTTCGACCTCGACCCCGGCGAGGGGGTGTCCTTCCGCCAGCTCTGCGAGGTCGCCCATGAGGTGCGCGACCTCATCACCGACATCGGGTTGACCACATTCCCGCTCACCAGCGGTAGCAAGGGGGTGCACCTGTACGTCCCGCTCGAGGAACCGATCAGTTCGCAGGGTGCATCGGTTCTCGCGCGGCGGGTCGCGCAACAGCTCGAGAAGACGATGCCCAAACGCGTGACCGCGACGATGACCAAGAGCGTGCGCACCGGCAAGGTTTTCGTCGACTGGAGCCAGAACAACGGCGCCAAGACCACGATAGCGCCGTATTCGCTTCGCGGACGCGAACATCCGACGGTCGCCGCACCACGCACCTGGGACGAGATCGAGGATCCGAAGTTGCGGCACCTCAACTTCGACGAGGTGCTCGACCGGGTGCAGGAGATGGGCGACCTGCTCGCACCGCTCGACGAGGCGGTACCGGTACCGGACCGCCTGACCACCTATCGCAGCATGCGCGACGCGTCGAAAACC
Source organism: Mycobacterium sp. 852014-52144_SCH5372336 (assembly GCF_001665615.1). Classification (NCBI taxonomy): domain Bacteria; kingdom Bacillati; phylum Actinomycetota; class Actinomycetes; order Mycobacteriales; family Mycobacteriaceae; genus Mycobacterium; species Mycobacterium sp. 852014-52144_SCH5372336. The sequence continues at coordinate 62,329 of NZ_LZSW01000053.1, read as the reverse complement.
CCTGAGCCGGTGCCGAACAAGCCGCCGAAGACGGGGAACAACGACAAGTTCGTCATCCAGGAACACCACGCCCGACGGCTGCACTACGACCTGAGGCTCGAACGCGACGGCGTGCTGGTGAGCTGGGCGGTTCCGAAGAACCTGCCCGACACCCCGTCGGTCAACCACCTCGCCGTCCACACCGAGGACCACCCGTTGGAGTACCTCACCTTCCACGGCGAGATCCCCAAGGGCGAGTACGGCGGCGGCAAGATGATCATCTGGGACACCGGCACTTATGAGGCCGAGAAGTTCAACGACGTACCACCCGACAGCGCCGCGGAGGGCGGCGAGGTCATCATCAACCTGCGCGGCAAGAAGATCGACGGCCGCTATGCGCTGATCCAGACCGACGGCAAGAACTGGCTCGCGCACCGCATGAAGGACCAGAAGCGCCCGCAAGCAGGTGATCTCGCGCCGATGCTGTCAACGGAAGGCTCGGTCGCCAAGCTCAAGGCGAGCCAGTGGGCGTTCGAGGGTAAGTGGGACGGCTACCGCGTGATCATCGACGCGGATCGGGGCAGGCTCACGGTGCGCTCCCGGCGTGGCCGAGACGTCACCGCCGAGTTTCCCCAATTCGAGGCGGTGGCAGCCGATCTCGCCGATCATCACGTCATCATCGACGGTGAGGCGGTCGCGCTCGACGAGTCCGGCGTGCCGAGCTTCTCCGAGATGCAGAACCGTGCCCGATCGACCCGCGTGGAGTTCTGGGCATTCGACATCCTGCACCTCGACGGCCGCTCCCTGTTGCGCGCCAAGTACTCCGACCGTCGCAAGATACTCGAGGCGCTGGCCGAGGGCGGCGGCCTGATCGTGCCGGATCCGTTGCCCGGCGACGGCCCCGAGGCGATGGAGTACGCCCGCAAGAAGCGGTGGGAGGGCGTGGTCGCGAAGAAACGCGACTCGACCTACCAGCCGGGGCGGCGGTCGTCGTCGTGGATCAAGGACAAGGTCTGGAACACACAGGAAGTCGTGATCGCCGGCTGGCGACAGGGGGAGGGCGGACGTTCGAGCGGGATCGGCTCGCTGATGCTCGGGATCCCGGCCGACGGGGGCCTGGAATTCGTGGGCCGCGTCGGAACCGGTTTCACGGACAAGGCGCTCGCCGAACTCAAAAAGACCCTCAAACCGCTGGAGACCGACGAGAGCCCGTTCAACGAACGGCTGCCGCGCCAGGACGCCAAGGGTGTGACGTTCGTGCGACCCGAACTCGTCGGGGAGGTCCGCTACAGCGAACGCACCTCGGATAACCGTCTGCGCCAACCGAGTTGGCGCGGGTTACGACCCGACAAGGAGCCCGGCGAGGTCACCTGGGAGTAACCCACCTGGTCAGGCGTGGCAATCGCACGTCGGTACACCCCGCGCGGAGGAGTGGCCGTCGTCGTTCGGCCGCCAGTCGAAGGGGAAGTGTTTGCTCGACCCGCCGCGGTACTCATGCGACCAGTCGAACCCGACTGCCTCGTCCTTCTGTACGACGCCCCACGTCGCGACCTGTCCGGGTCCGACCTCGGCACCCGGGGCATTTGTCGTGGTGACGCGCCGGTTCGGATCGGACGTGGGGCCGGTCAGCGCGGCAATGCGCACGTCGACCCTTCCGGGGATCTCGGCACGCCAGTGCGCGAGGTCGTCGGCGATGTCGAAGATGATTGGCGCGTAATCGATTCCGCGTGGATCCTCGATGAGAGAGGCAAACTCGGCAGGCCAGCCGCCTTCCTTCCCCGTGAAGATGCGCTCGGGGGCTTCGCGTTGGGCGTCGTCGGCCTGATCGTCGATGTAGAACATCAGGCGCATCTTGGCGTCCGGGTCTCCGATCCACATGTTGCCCGTGAACTCCCCGAGCGAGACGACGTTCAAGCCTGCGAGGTCAACATCGCCGAAGTGGCCCTCGCGCACGTGCCAGACGAGGGTAAACAGGCACTCGCCATGCGTCGGCGCCTGTGCGAAGCTGCACGGGCAGGGCAGCTTGCAGCTGCACACATCGAACCAGTCACCTTGCAGGTGCCAGTGGGTGGTTACGCTCATGTCGGACCTCCCTCATATACCCCTCGGGGGTAGGGGGATGACCGAACGGTAGCGCGATCCATGTAAAGATGCAAGTACCCCCCGGGGGTATATGGTGCGGCGACAGCTCGAGCAGCGTGTCAGTGCGCGGCCAGAAGCGCTTCCTGTATTCCCCGCGTCGCCAACTGGTCGGCCAACTCGTTGTCGGCGACCCCTGAGTGGCCCTTCACCCAGAACCACTCGACTTGGTGTGGCGCGCAAGCCAATTGCAGCCTCATCCAGAGGTCGACGTTCTTCACCGGCTGCTTCGCGGCGGTCAGCCAGCCGTTGCGTTCCCAGCCGAGCACCCACTTGGTGATTCCGTTACGGACATAGGTGCTGTCGGTGTACAGGTGCACCACGACGGGCCGCGTCAACGCCTCCAGCGCCATGATCGGCGCGGTGAGCTCCATCCGGTTGTTGCTCGTCTGCGCCTCGCCGCCGTACATCTCCCGCACGTGCGAACGCTGACGCAGCACCGCGCCCCAACCGCCGGGACCCGGATTGGGCCTGCAGCCGCCGTCGGTGTATATGACGACCGGGTCCTGGCTCACCCGACGAGGATAAGCGTCGAGCCCGAGACGTCGACTCAGCGACGCGCGGACGGCGAGATCAACGCCGTCCGGACCGACATCCCGAACGCCTGATGGCGCAGCGTGGTGATCCGGCGCCCAGGCTGTACCGCGTCCTTGACCGGTCCCGTGCGCCCCCCGAAGAACGCCGCGGTCGCGTCGATGTCGGCGACGACGTAGGTGATCCCCCACAGTGTCGACGGCGCTTCGCTTGTGGTGCCGGGTGAGCCGACGACCTCGACGATCACCTCGCCGAACCGGAAGAAGATCTGGCGAATCGACCGGCCGCCCAGCTCGCCGTCGCGTTCTCGTCGCGGGGCCACACCGATCGCGGTGAGCGCCTGAACGGTCCGATCGAGATCGGGTGACAGCAGCACGACGTGGTCGATGGCGGCCACGCCGTTCGGGTGCTCAGCGGGCGTCGCCCCGGCGGCGCTGGACCTCGAGGTCGGGATGCCGTCGACGTCGGAGAGCACGGCGTCCGGCGGCAGGCCGCACAACGACCACCCGACGATGCCGCGACCGCGCTCGGAGCCGACAAGCCGGATGCGGACGCCGCCGACCCGGCAGACCACGTCGTCGTCGATCGTGAAACCGGCCCGCCCCCATGCGTCCGCCGGATCGGCGACCTCGATCTCGTCGATCCTGACGGCGGCTGATGTCACCGCTCGAGTATGGCCTTCGCCCCGGCCTCGGAGCGACGCCGCGCGACGTAGTTCACCCACCGCAATCCGCGCGGTGTTTGCCGCCCGTACCCCGCAGTATGGACGTCCTCCGGAACTGCGGAATCGCGCGTCCGACGCGCGCTTGCTCGGTACGTTGAGAGCGAACGATCTGCAGTTCACCGGAGGGCGGTGGCACATGGCTGGGGGAATGGCGAATGAGTTAGCGGCCGCCGGATTCACCGACGCGGTCGAGATCGGCCGAGGTGGCGGCGGCGTCGTCTACCGCTGCTATCAACAGTCGTTGGCGCGGAGCGTCGCGATCAAGGTGCTCGCGTCCGATCTCGACGACGACGACCGGGAACGCTTCCTGCGCGAGGGCTACGCCATGGGTGCGCTCTCCGGGCACCCGAACATCGTGAACATCCTGCAGGTCGGCGTGACCGAGAGCAACCGGCCGTTCATCGTGATGCCGTACCACCGCGAGGGATCGCTCGCGGAGCGGTTGCGGCGCGAGGGCCGCATCGCCTGGCCCGAGGCCCTGCGCATCGGTGTGAAGCTCTGCGGCGCACTGGAAACCGCGCACCGGACCGGAACCCTGCACCGCGACATCAAACCCGCCAACGTGCTCTTCAACGATTACGGCGAACCACAGCTGAGCGACTTCGGGACCGCCCGCATCGCCGGCGGGTACAAGACGGTCACCGGCTTCTTCACCGGCACGCTGTCCTACACCGCCCCAGAGGTTCTCGAGGGCAACCCGCCGACCGTCGAGGCCGACGTCTACTCGCTCGGCGCCTCGATCTATGCGCTGATCGCGGGCAAGCCGCCGCACGAGCGCAAGAACGACGAGGATCTCATCGCGCACTACCTGCGCATCACCTCGACGCCCATACCGGACCTGCGTCCCCAGGGCATCCCCGCCGACGTGTGCGCCGTGGTGGAGAAGGCGATGGCCCGCGAGCCCGCCGACCGCTACGCGTCCGCTGCGGACTTCGGTCACGAACTGCAGTTGGCGCAGCGGAACAACGGGTTGACGGCCGACGTGATGGCGCTCGGCGAGCCGAGCGCCCCACCGGAGCAGCCGGAAGGCACGCAGGCGGTGCCGATCTCGGAGCTCGTCGAGCCGTCCGTATCCGCGCAACCCGAGCCGCTGCCCCCGCCGCGGCGGCCCGCCCGGTCCGGCGAACCCGCCGGGCCCGTGCCCGAGCCGGGGATGTTCGCCCACACCGCGTCCATCAGTCAGACAAGTCTCCCCTGGCAGGCCCCGCCCGGGGTCCGGCCCGAGTCAGCGGAGGCCGCTTCGCCGAGACGGCGGAACCGTAAACGGGTCCTGATCGTCTCGGGCGCGATCGTGGGGGTACTGCTGCTGGTGGTCAGCGGAGTCTTCGTGATCGCCTGGACGCGCGACTCCGGTGGCGACCAAACCGCTGCTCCCGCACCGCAGGTCGCCGAGGCACAACCGGCCTGGCGGCCGATCGCCGACGCGCGCGTCGCCCGCGACGCGGTCGCCGCCACCCAGGCCGACGGCACCATCTGGGTCTTCGGCGGCCTCGGCGCCGATGGCCGCGTCAGCGGCAGGCACGAGGGCTACGACCCCGCGATCGACAGCTGGAAAAGTGGCGAGGACCTGCCCGTCCCCGTGCAGCGCGCGATGGCGGTGACATGGCGGGAGAACCCGGTCGTGCTCGGCGGATGGCGCGCGGAAGGGGCCGACGCGAAAATCGCGACCGATCGGGTGTGGCGCGTCGTCAACAGTCGCTGGACGGAACTGCCGCCGCTGCTACAACCGCGGGCCGCCGCGGCCGCCGCCGTGGTCGGTGACAGGATCGTCGTCACCGGCGGAGTGGACGCCGCGGGCAAGCTGCTGAACACGACGGAGGTCTTTGACGGCACCTCCTGGAAGCTCGGCGCACCCATCCGGACCCCGCGTCAGATGTTGAGCGCGGCCTCCGACGACAAGCTGGTGTACGCGATCGGAGGCACCACGGGAAGCGCGGACGTGGCGACCGTCGAAGCGTACGACCCCGCCGCCGACACCTGGACGGCTCTGCCCGAACTCCCCGAAGCGCGAAGCGATTTCGGCATCGCGGCCACCGACGACCGGTTGGTCGTGGTGGGCGGCACGTCCGGAGGGCAAGCGCTCAAGAGCGTGCTCGCGTTCGATCTATCGACGACGACCTGGTCCGGCCTACCCGACATGGGCACCGCGCGCCACGGTATGGCGGTGGCCGCGGTGGGCAGTCGCGTGTACGCGATCGGCGGCTCGACGGGCGCCGGCGACGGCAAGATCACCTCGTCGGCGGAGACGCTGAAACTTCCTGCACGCCAACCGCAACCGGCAGCGCAGTGGCGGGCGCTCCCGGACGCTCCGACGGCGCGGTTGATGATGGCGTGGACGGTGCTCGACGACAAGATCTGGATTGCAGGCGGTATCCGCGAGGGCGAGACCCTCGACACCGTCGAGACTTTCGACGCGAAGACGGAGGATTGGCAGCCTGCGCCGTCGCTGCCGATCGGACTGCACCACGCGACAGCCGCCACCTACAAGGGGGAGGTCGTCGTCCTCGGAGGCGCCACCGACAATATCGGGGAGCCGTCGGACAAGGTGTTCGCACTGCGCGACGGCAAGTGGACCGAACTTCCCGCTCTGCAGCACGGCCGTGCCGGCGCGGCGGCGGCCGTCGTCGGCGACAAGCTGGTGGTCGTCGGCGGGCAGAGCGACAAACAGCTCGTCGTGCCGACGGAAGTGTTCGACGGTGAATCCTGGACTCAGGCCGCCGACATGCCCACCGCGCGTGAGCATCTGGCCGCGGTGTCCGACGACCGCTATGTCTACGCCGTGGGCGGGCGGTCACTGAGCGCTGATGAGAACACCGCCGCCTTCGAGCGGTTCGATCCGTCGTCGGGAGAGTGGGAGAAGCTGACGGACATGCCGACTGCCCGCGGAAGCTTCGGCGCCGCCTACATCGACGGCCGGATCGTCGCGGTGGGCGGAGAGGAGCCGACGCGCGTGCTGGCAACGGTCGAGATGTATGACATCGCCAACGGGACGTGGACGACGGCGGCGCCCATCGGGACTCCGGTGCACGGCCAGGTGGTGGCCGCCGTCGGTTCGACGCTGTACTGCATCGGCGGCGCCGACCGGCCGACCCACGAAGGACCTGTCGCCACCGTGGAGGCCCTCGACTTCACGTAGCGCGCAGTTGTGCGAGGGTGACGGCGCCGCGCCGCAGCGCCTCGTTGGCAAGCCGGACCCGGCGATCGCCTTCGGCGGGGATGGCGAACTTGTCGTAGAGGTTCTGCAGATGCTGTTTGACCGCGGCCTCGGTGACGAACAGCTCGCCCGCCATCCGGCGCACCGATGCGGGTTCGGGGAACGGGTCGTCGGAAACCAGGGGCCTGCACAACACCACGAGGACATCGAGTTCGCGGCGGGTCAGCCGGGGCGGCGGTTCGACGGCCTGGGCGGTCACCGTCTCCTCGTCGAGCTTGCCGTCCCCGCTGTCTTTCACCTCCCAGAAGACCAACCGCGACTTGCCGAGACGCACCTCGTCACCGGACCGCAGCACGCGTTCGGCGCTGATCCGCTCGCCGTTGAGAAAGGTGCCGTTGCGGCTTCCCAGATCCCTTATGGACCAGGCGAATCCGAGGTTCTCCAGAACGGCGTGCAACCGTGAGACGGTCTCGTCGTGCTCAAGTGACACCGCGTTGGTGGAGGCCTTACCGAGCGTCACCCGCTGACCGCTCAGCGGCACCAGCTCCCGCCCCGAGGGTCTCGAGATTTCCAGGTGGGACGACATGGGACCTCCTATCCAGGCAATTCTGGCCCAGACAGGAGGTCCCTGGTCGACGAACGCTCACGGCCGGTGGGTGAACCTCTTGTAGGCGCGGATGACCCGCTTGGCCTGGGCCGACTCGAACAGCGGCGGCCAGGGCCATTCGCTGCGTTCGCGCCCCCGCGGCGCCTTGAGGAAGGCCAACCCCAGCACCAGCCCGAAAATCAGGTGTCCGACCAGCGTGATCGTCACTGTCGCGACGTTCAGCGGGAACATCATCTCCTCGCCGCGCGGGGCCAACGCGACTGTCACCATCAACCCGGCCCACGTCGGGAACACCGCGAAGGCGACCGCGGCCAGCACCGCGTAGACGTTCTTCCACCGGTCGATGCCCAACGCGAACGCGACGACGAAGAACGCCACGCCCAGGCCGCCACCGTCGCCGATGTAGCGCCACACATAACCGACCGCCGCGCTGCCCGCGGTGCCCGGTTCTCCGGTGACGAAGGATCCCATCACGGGAATGAAGTCGCCCATTAGGCCCAGCACGTGCACCGCGAACAGCCGAGCGGCGTCATAGACGATGCACGCCACCATGCCGGCGATCAGCCCGCGGCCCATGATCATGTCGATCCGGTGCGGGGCGAACGCGATCAGCGCACCCAGCACCGCGCACAGTGCGATGACGACGACCGACGTGACGTTCTGGGGTACCAAGCCGAACACGTCGACCGAGATGCCCAGGATCGGCATCGAAGCCAGCAGCATCACCAGCGAGAGCCGCGCGATGTCCCACTTGGTCGGCGCCTTCTTGACCGCGCTCAAGTTCAAGTAGCGCTCCCGCACGGTGTTGGTGACCTTGGCGACGACCGGCAGTTCCAGGGCACGCAGCCGGACCGTCTTGCCGTCGAAGGCGCTGACGGCCTTCGGCAGCGGCTTCGTCGGCGCAGCGACAGGACGCAACCGCGTCGTCTTGGCCTCGGGGCGGGCGACGGGTACGGGTCGGGGCCGCACCGGCAGATCGCCGGGACGCAGCCGCACCGTTTCGTCGGGGCGGGTGGTTGCGGTCGGTGCTGTCGCGGTCATGGGGCTTCCTTGGCTCGGAGGGACGAGTTCATCGTCGCGGGGAGGCCTCGATGTCGTAATCGCCTGAGCGTCAGAGTTCTTGCCGAGTGGGGAAGGTTTTCCTATCCGCCGAGTAAGGCGACAGAACTCGCAGCCGCACCGAAGGCGTTGCGCTTTTCGTCCGCAGAATCCGAGAAACGAAAAGAGGAGTAGGGTCGAAGGTTCCGGGGGCACAGCCACAAGCCCTTCACGTGCATCACCCGTTGAAGGTGATCTTGAAAATGACGACAACCGATGCCGCCGGCACGCCCACGCTCATACGGTCACATACCGAAATCACCGATCCCGCAACCGCGAACCAGTACCTTGGCGACGCCTACGGCGCCTGCCTGCAGCTATCTAGCCAATCTTGGTCTTCGTCCAAAGGTGTTCTGCTAAGCCACACGCGCGTCTCCGTCGGTCCATTGACGATCGACGACATTTATGTCGCTGGATACCTGGAGGCCCGCGCCGACGCACCGAACAAGGTCGTCGCCGTCTGGCCAACCGGTGGGCGGGTGAGTAGCGCCTGTGAGGGCTTCGAGTGCCGCGCCGCGAAGGATGACGTCGCGCTGCTGTCGCAGCCTTATCTACCCTTTGTGGCACGGTCCGAGGATCTGCGGGCGACCGCGGTCGTGTTGAATCCTTCGCCCGTGGTCGGCCTAGCCAACGGCATGTCTTTCGGTGAGGTCGAGGGCCCGATCCGCTTCTTCCGTTTGACCCCGGTCGGCGCCGCCGCAGCGCGGCTGTGGAAGAACACGGTCGTGTACGTCAAAGACAACGTGCTCGCCGATGACGCGCTGGCGACACCGTTGGTCCTCGGCCACGTCACGCGCCTGCTGGCCGCGGTGACGCTGTCGACGTTTCCGAACTCGGCGCGGGTTCCTCGGTCGTGCTCACACGACCACACCGATCACCAGCCGGTTCTGCTTCGTCGTGCGATCGAGTTCATCGACGCGAATGTGCAGAGGGGCATCGGCCTGACCGATATCGCCGAAGCCGTCCACGTCACGCCCCGGGCGGTGCAGTACATGTTCAGGCGCCACCGCGCCACCACACCCCTTCAGTACCTGCGCAGGGCTCGGTTGAACTACGCGCACCGGGAACTTCTGGCAGGACGGCAAGGCGCCACCGTCACCGAGATTGCAGCCCGGTGGGGGTTCGCGCACACGGGTCGGTTCGCGGTGCTGTACCGACAAACGTACGGCCAGAGCCCGCACATCACGCTGAACAGCAGCAGTTCACGGCGTCACGTTCTCCGGTCCGATCACCGCCCACACCGTCTTGCCTGACGTCGTCGGCGCGTTCCCCCAACTGCGACAGAGCGCCGCGACGATCCGCAACCCGGACGGTCGTCCCGTGGCTGTGGCCGCTTCCCTGAGCGTGGCGGGGGCGCGGCTTGTGTCGTTGACGGCGACCGCCACCGAGTGACCGCTGAACTCCACCCGCAGGCCAGGGTCGCTGTCGGTGTGTTGCAGGACGTTTTCCACCAATGTCGTGACCACGACCTTCACCGTCGAGATCATCTCGGTGCGGGACCAGGTCGTCAGCCACTCTGCGCTCAGTTCCCTGGCTCGCTGAAGGCTGGGTAGTGCGGCGGGCAGTTCGGCGCGTGCCCGCCTGCGAAGTCGAGGTGTGCTGGTCGCATTGAGTCGGTCGATGGCGGACCCAGCGCAGGCGAAGACCGGTACGTGGCGGGTGACGCCGGCGTCGTCGATGGCAGCACGCGTCGCCGTATCCCCACACAGCAGCATCACGGGCACTCCGGGCCACCGGTCGACGTGCCGTCGGGCACTGCTGAACACCGCCCAGGCAGAAGCGGCTGGAACGTCGATACCGGCGATGTCGACCAAGACTGCCCGCGGTTCGTCGAGCGCTGTCTGGATGATCTGATCGCGCAGCGAACGATACGTGTTGCCGTCCAGTACGCCGCGAGGCCTCAAGACGACTGCCGAACCGTAAGGAACTGTTGACACTTCGACGCCCTGCATTGCGAGTCGATTACCCGCTTCGGCGGTGCGCAAATCGATCAGAGCTTGGCGATGACCTTCTCGGCGAACTTCTCCAGGTGACGGATCTTGGTGCCGAGCGGTTCTGCGTCCGGTCCGGTGATGTAGGGCATCCGGAACCCGACGATGACGTCGGTGACGCCTTTGTCTTCGAGTCGTTTGATGCCGTCGGGCGTGTACGCGTCGGCGGAGATCACGTGAATCTCGAACGGCCCGGTACGGCCTTCTTCTTCGCGAAACTGCTTGAGCTGCTTGAGGAGTCGGTCCAGCTCCTCGGCGTCGCCGCCACCGTGCATCCAGCCGTCATTGCGTGCGGCCCGCTTGAGCGCGGCGTCGGCGTGGCCCCCGATGAGGATCGGGATCGGTTCAGTGGGCGCCGGCGTCATCTTCGTTTTCGGGATGTCGTAGAACTCGCCGTGGAACTCGAAGTACTCGCCGGTGGTCAGCCCCCTGATGATCTCGATGCACTCGTCCATGCGCTTACCGCGCCTGGCGAACGGCACATCCATCAGCTCGTAATCCTCGGGCCACGGGCTCGTGCCGACGCCCAGGCCGAGACGGTTCCCGAACAGAGCGGCCAGCGAGCCGGCCTGTTTGGCCACCAGCGCGGGCGGCCGGATGGGGAGCTTGAGGACGAAGAAGTTGAACCGCAGCGTGCTGGTGACCGCGCTCAGCGCGCCTGCGAGCACGAACGCCTCGATGAACGCCTTGCCGTCGAGGAACTCGCGGCTGCCGTCCGGGGTGTAGGGGTATCTGGAGTCCGACTCGAACGGGTAGGCGACGCTGTCGGCGATCGTCATCGCGTGGTAGCCGGCCGCCTCTGCGGCTTGTGCCAGTGGAATGTAGAACGTCGGATCGGTCATCGCTTCGGCATAGGTGAACCGCACACGGAAATACTAGAACGTGTTCTAGTTCTTGGTTTAGGTATTGGCGCATCGGGAATCTGGACGCCGTGAGTGCGGCCAAAGCTATGTACAAACCACTGTCGATGATGAGCGCCGTCGCGGGCGGACTCATCGCCGGCAAGATCTTCACCGAGATCTGGCAACGGATGCACCCGGACGACGAAGAGCCGGATCCGGAGGACCTCAACCGGTCGACGCGGGAGGTGTTCATCGCCGCCGCGATACAGGGCTTGCTCGTGGGCGTGGTGCGCGCGGCGCTGGCGCGCGGCCAGGCGAAGAGCTTCCAGGCGCTGACCAACGAGAACCCCGAGTAACCGTCAGCGACCCAGTTCGTCGCGGACGCGATGGTGGCACGTCGGAGTCGGCCTAGCCGTTCAACGGGTAGGGCGGTGCGCCGACGCCCGCAACACAGTGCGTGCCCCACGGCGTCACCTCGGTCAACTGGCCCTCGGCAGTGCAGTCGGCGATCGAGATGCGCACGGCCTGGGGTAGCCGCATCTCGGATGCCAGATCGAAAACCATTCCGCGCCAATGGTATCGGCCGTCGATTGGATCGAGGTGACCGGTCAGGCGCACCCGCACGCCGTGATCGGTGTCGTTCATCCGGAGGGCCGCGAGGCCGTCGTACACATCACTCATCGAGGCAGAAATCCGCTACGGCGCCACATCCGGCGGGCGATCGGCCCCATCAGATCGATCTCTTCGAAGAACGATGCCAGCGGCGCGAAACCGGCCTCTTTCCGACTTCGATGGTGGTTGTTGGCCAATGCCATCCGGCGGGCGGCACGGGCGTCGAGACCCATGCGCCGGTACGGGGCGGGGATGGTCAGCAGGTAGCGGTAGAACGGTCCTCCGACGCCGTGCAGGTTGCTCATCACGAATCGTTGGGTGAAGCCCATGTGCGGCCTGGTGCGACGCAGCCCGTCGCGCGCGTACTGGATGTGGCGCGCCTCCTCGGTCACGTGGATGCGCATGAGCCGCTGAACGATTGGCTGCAATTCGGGATCCTCGAGGATCTGGCGCTGCAGCGCGTCGAAGATCTCCTCGCCGACCAGTGCGGCACCCCACAGGATCGGTCCGCGGAACAGCAGCGGGAGTGCGTTGATGACGGCCCGCTGCCACCGGCGGGGCTGCACCGGGTCGGCGCCGAGCCGCTCGATCACTTTGCCGAACATGACCATATGCCGGGTCTCGTCACCGAGTTCGGTTAGCGAGTAGTGCGTCGACGCCGCCCTCACATCCCGGTGCATCAGGTCGCGCAGGAGTGCCTGATTGAGGATGTTCTCGAACCAGATACCCGCCGACAGGATGTTGACCAACTCCTGACGGGACAACTCGATCTGCTGCTCGCGGGTCATCGCATCCCACAGCGGCGTGCCGTAGAGGGTCACGGTGTGCGGCGGCAGGAAGAATTTGTCGGGGTCCAGCGGTGCGTCCCAGTCGATGTCGACGGCGGGTGCATAGGACTTCTTAGCGGAGCCCTTGAGCAGTCGCTCCGCGATGTTCTCGCGCGTCGGGCGGGAGCTGCTGACCGGTGTCGTCATGGATTCACGGTAGGTAGGCCGCACACTTAAGTCAATACCGGCGGTACCGCATACTTCCGGTAACGGTCGCGTTTGCCGGAGGTGGGTGGGGGTATCGGGTGGTATGCGAACCGACGAGGACGACAGGACCGCTCAGGCACCTGATCCGGACGATCCCCGCAAACCCGAGTCGCCGACCGATCTCACCCGGCCGTCCCTGCTGTATTCGATGCGCAAGGCGGTGCGCGAGTTCCAAAAAGACGAGTGCATGGACCTGGCCGCGGCGCTGACCTACTACGCAGTGCTGTCGATCTTTCCCGCGCTGGTGGTCATGGTGTCGCTGCTGGGCGTGTTCGGGCAGGGCAGGCGCACGGTCGACGCGCTGCTCGACATCGCATCGGATGTGGCGCCCGCGTCGGCGTTGGACACCCTGCGGCCGACGATCGAACAACTCGTCAACGCGCCGACGGCCGGATTCGCGTTGGTGGCGGGCATCGTGGGTGCGTTGTGGACCGCGTCGGGTTACGTCGGCGCGTTCGGTCGCGCGATGAACCGCATCTACGAAATCGACGAGGGCCGACCGGTGTGGAAGCTGCGACCGGTGCAGCTGCTGCTGACGCTGATCGGTCTGGTGATGGCGGCTGCCGTGGTGTTCATGCTGGCGGTCAGCGGACCGTTGGCCCAGGCGCTCGGCGATGCGATCGGGTTGGGCGATGCAGCGGTCACGGCGTGGAACGTGGTTCGGTGGCCGCTGATCCTGCTCTTCGTCGTGCTTGCGGTCGCGATCCTGTACTACGTCACACCCAACGTGCAGCAGCCGAAATTCCGATGGATCAGCGGCGGCGCAGCGCTCGCGATCGTCGTGTGGCTGCTCGCGTCGCTGGGGTTCGGGCTCTACGTGGCCAACTTCGGCAGCTACAACAAGACGTACGGCGCGTTGGCCGGTGTCATCGTGTTCCTTCTGTGGTTGTGGATCACGAACCTGGCGCTGCTGTTCGGCGCGGAGGTGGACGCCGAGGTCGAGCGAGGCCGTCAACTGCAGGCCGGTCTGCCCGCCGAGCACGAGTTGCAGTTACCGCCCAAGGACGACCACAACATCCGCAAGGAAGAGGCCGCAGAGAAGAAGGATGCCAAGCGGGCCAGGCGGCTACGTCTGTCCCGCGGGCGCAAACACTGAGGGCATACTCGCGGGCGTGACCCGTCGAATTCACGTCATCGGCATCGGCGCGGGCGACCCCGACCACGTCACCGCCCAAGCGGTGGCCGCGCTCAACGACACACAGGTGTTCTTCGCGATGGACAAGGGATCCCGCACGCGAGGAGGACAGAATGCAGACGCGAAGGACGACCTGGTGGCGCTGCGGCGACACATCTGCCAACGCTTCATCCGCGAGCCCGGATACCGCTTCGTCGAACTGCCCGACCCGCCGCGGGTCAGAGACGTCCCGGACGGCCCGGCGTACCGGCAAGCGGTGGCCGACTGGCACGCCGCGCGAGCGCGGGTGTGGGCCGACGCGATCGAGAACGAACTCGCGCCCGACGGCGTTGGCGGCTTCCTCGCGTGGGGCGACCCTTCGCTCTACGACAGCACCCTGCGCATCCTGGACACTGTCGCGAGTCACGTCGACATCGACTACGACGTCATCCCGGGCATCACCGCGATCCAGGCGCTCACCGCGCGACATCGCATCCCGCTCAACGACGTCGGCGAACCGGTGCTGGTCACCACCGGCAGACAACTGCGCGACCACGGCCTGACCGGAAGCGCGGTCGTGATGCTCGACGCCGACTGTTCGTTTCTGACGTGCCCGCCTGACACCCGCATCTGGTGGGGCGCCTATCTCGGTACACCCGACGAGTTGCTGATGGCCGGCACCGTCGGTGACGTCGGTGAGGAGATCGCCCGGGTGCGCGCCGACGCGCGGCAGCGTCACGGCTGGATCATGGACACCTATCTGCTGCGGTCGGCGAACGCACACGGTTGACGGGTTGATTGCACGCACCGGGTGCGTGGGATCAACCCGTCAAAGCCCTCACTCGCCCCGGCGCTCGGGGTCGTTGCGCTGCATCCACAGCCGGTAGACCTCGATCGCGGCGTCGTCGGGCTGATAGCGCATCGGCAGCCGCCGTTCGTCCCAGTTCTTGGCGAATTCGTCGTAGAAGGTGTTGAGCTCGAAGTACTTTCGATCGTCGACGTAGTAGCGGGCGTAGTCGTCGCGGGTGGTCAGAAAGACGACTTCGTCGGGGGAGCAGTAGTACAACGAGCCCAGACACATCGGGCACGGGTGGGCGAGAACGTAGATGGTGGCGCCGGTCAGGTGCTCGGTGCCGAGCTTCGTGCACGCCTTCCGGATCGCCAGGATCTCGGCGTGTGCGGTCGGATCATGCGTCTGGGCAACCTGATTGGCGCTCTCGGCCAGCACCTCACCGTCCCTGGCGATGACGGTCGCGAACGGCCGACCGCCCTCCTCGACGTTTCGTCGTGCCAGATCCACGGTCCGTTGTACGAAATCCACGGCTGCCCCTTCGGTTCATCGACTGGTTTAGGCTAATGCGATGTCGTTCCTGTTGCGGGCCGCTTTGACCGGCATCGCGCTGTGGGTGGTGACGCTGCTCGTCCCAGGAATCAGGTTCGTGGGGGCCGAATCGCAACTGCAGGAAATCGGCATCATCTTCGTCGTCGCGGTGGTCTTCGGTCTGGTCAACGCGATCATCAAGCCGATCGTGCAGATCATCTCCATCCCGCTCTACATCCTGACTCTCGGCCTGATCCACATCGTCATCAACGCGTTGATGTTGTGGATCACATCGTGGATCACCGAGCACACGACGCACTGGGGCCTCTACATCGACGACTTCTGGTGGACGGCGATCTGGGCCGCGATCGTGCTGTCGATCGTGAGTTGGCTGCTGTCTCTGGTCACTGGTGGTGCCGTGCGACGCGATTGACCGGCACACTGGAACCATGCCCGAACTTCCCGAAGTCGAAGCACTCGCCGACCACCTGCGCCGCCACGCCGTCGGCCAGACGGTGGGACGCATCGACGTATCGGCGTTCTCGGTGCTCAAGACCTTCGACCCGCCGATCACCGCGCTGCACGGTCAGACCGTCGCAGGAGCCGACCGGTGGGGCAAGTACCTCGGTTTGAAGGTCGGCGATCTGCACCTGATCACCCATCTGTCGCGCGCGGGGTGGTTGCGCTGGTCGGACAAGCTGGCGGCGGCGCCGCTGAAGCCGGGCAAGGGGCCGATCGCGTTGCGCGTACACCTTGGGCCCCCGGGCGAGGGTGCGGGTTTCGATCTCACCGAGGCCGGCACGCAGAAACGGCTCGCGGTGTGGGTGGTCGACGATTCGGTCAAGGTTCCCGGCATCGCCACGCTGGGTCCCGACGCACTGTCGCTGGGGCCCGACGACCTCGCCGGGTTGCTCGCGGGCAACAGCGGCCGGATCAAGACGGTGATCACCGACCAGAAGGTCATCGCGGGTATCGGCAACGCCTACAGCGACGAGATTCTGCACGTCGCGCGGATCTCCCCGTTCGCGACGGCGGCCAAGCTGACCGACGCGCAGCTGTCGGCGCTGCACGACGCGATGATCGGTGTGCTCTCCGATGCGGTGACCCGCTCGGTGGGCCAGCAGGCCGCGACGCTCAAGGGCGAGAAGCGGTCCGGCCTGCGGGTGCACGCTCGAACCGGGCTGCCCTGCCCCGTCTGCGGCGACACCGTGCGCGAAGTGTCGTTCGCGGACAAGTCGTTTCAGTACTGCCCGACGTGTCAGACGGGCGGCAAGGTGCTCGCCGATCGGCGGCTGTCGCGGCTGCTCAAGTGAGCTTGCAGTACGACCGGGTGGCCGCCGACAACGCGTGCCGGTAGAGCGGATCGAGCTGGCGGGCGTTGGCGACGGCGTCGATCGCGTTGTTGAGCTCGAACATGCAGTTCGGTGCGTGCAGCGAATTCCACTGCTGCGCAATCTCATCGACCATGACCTTGTTGAACTCGTCGATCTGCGAACGTGTCTCGTTCAGGTCGGGTGCGGTGCCAGGGGCGGAGGCGGGGTCGAACTTCCACTGACCGAAGCGGGTGTACTCCACACCCTCGGTGGCGTCGATCTGGTTGGTGAAGACCGCGCGCACATACCCCTGGTCGATGCCGCGCGCGGAGGCGTCGGCGGCGACGGCATCCAGGACAGCATCGGCGCGCTGCCGGTCCGTGATCGGCCCGCCGTTGATCCACTTGGCGGCCGCGACATCGTCGGCCGTCGCCAGGCGCTGCGCAGCGGTGTCGACCAGCCGGTAGAGCGGCGAAGCGGGTTGACCGGCGGCGACCCCAGGGGAGAGCGCGACGAACAGGGCCACGAGCAGGAATGTAGCGCTCCGCAGAAGAATCATGCGGTCATTCTGACGGCGATTCCCTCGCTTAGTCTGTCGGGGTGACTCGGCAGAAGATATTGATCACCGGTGCGAGCTCCGGGCTGGGCGCCGGGATGGCCCGCGCGTTCGCCGCGAAGGGCCGTGACCTGGCGTTGTGTGCCCGGCGCATCGACCGACTCGATGAACTCAAAGCCGAGCTGCTCGAGCGGCATCGCGGGATCAACGTCGCTGTCGCCGCCCTCGACGTCACCGATCACGAGCTGGTGCCCAAGGTGTTCGCCGAGCTCAGCGACGAACTCGGCGGCATCGACCGCGTCATCGTCAATGCCGGCGTGGGCAAGGGTGCGCCGCTGGGCTCGGGCAAGCTGTGGGCGAACAAAGCCACCATCGAAACGAATCTCGTTGCGGCACTTGTCCAGATCGAGACCGCGCTCGAGATGTTCAAGAAGGCCGGCAGCGGACACCTGGTGCTGGTTTCGTCGGTTCTCGGAAACAAGGGCGTGCCCGGCGTCAAGGCCGCCTACGCCGCCAGCAAGGCCGGCGTGTCGTCGCTCGGGGAATCCCTGCGCGCGGAGTACGCGCACGGGCCGATCAAGGTCACGGTGCTCGAACCCGGTTACATTGAGTCCGAGATGACGGCGAAATCGCAGTCGACAACGTTGATGGTGGACAACGACACCGGCGTGCGGGCAATGGTCGCTGCGATCGAACGCGAAAGTGGGCGCGCGGCGGTTCCGTGGTGGCCGTGGGCCCCGCTGGTCAAAATCCTGCGGGTACTGCCGCCGCAACTGACAAAGCCGTTCGCCTGAGCCTCCGTGTAGAGGCTGGCGCTTGGGGGAACCCGCAGCGCTAGTTCCTAGAGGAGGTATCTATGAGGGTGCTGTTGACCGGGGGTACCGGGTTTGTCGGGGCGTGGACGGCGAAAGCGGTGGCCGATGCGGGTCACCAGGTGAGGTTTCTGGTCCGCGATCCGGCCCGGCTCAAGACGAGCGCCGCGGAGATCGGCGTCGCGACCGACGACTACGCCGTCGGCGACATCGCCGACGGCGAGTCGACCGCCGCGGCGATGGATGGTTGCGACGCCGTAATTCACTCGGCGGCAATGGTTTCAGTGGACCCTCGGCAGGCCGACAAGATGCTGCGGACCAACCTCGACGGTGCACACAACGTGCTCGGTGTGGCTGCGGAACGCGGCCTCGACCCGATCATCCACGTCTCCAGCTTCACGGCGTTGTTCGACCCCAACTGCAGCGTTCTCCATGCCGACCTCCCGGTGGTGGGCGGGTCCGACGGCTACGGGAAGTCGAAAGCGGAGGTGGAGAAGTACGCGCGAGGCCTCCAGGATGCGGGTGCGCCGGTGAGCATCACGTACCCGGGCATGGTGCTGGGGCCGCCGGCGGGCAACCAGTTCGGTGAAGCGGCAGAAGGTGTTCAAGCCGCGGTCCAGATGCGTGGGGTGCCGGGTCGCGGTGCCGCGTGGATCGTGGTCGACGTTCGAGACCTGGCCGTGTTGCATGCGGCGTTACTCGAGCCGGGCAAGGGACCACGCCGATATATGGCCGGCGGCAAGCGAGTTCCGATCGCCGACCTGGCGACGATGATCGGGAAGGCGGCGAACACGTCGCTGCGGGTGTATCCGGTGCCGGATACGTTGTTGCGCAACATCGGACGGGTGGTCGACGTGGTGGGCCCGCTTCTGCCCTTCGACGCGCCGGTCACCGCGGCGGCGATGCAGTACTACACGCAGATGCCGTCGTCTGACGATTCGCCCAGCGAGACCGAACTGGGAATTTCGTACCGCGATCCCCAGGAAACGCTGGCGGACACCGTTTCCGGGTTGAGACAAGTCGGAAGGCTGTGACCGGTCCCTCTTCCGGCGAAGAAAGTTTGAAGGTTTCAGTAAACCGCTGACGTGGTAGCCCTCAGGACATGAACGTGAAACTGACGAAGATGTTGCCCCTGTTGTTCTCGGGCGCCGCGGCAGTTGCCTTCGCCGTCGCGCCGGTGGCCGGTGCGCAGCCGGCGCCTCCTCCGTGTCTGAATGCCGACGGCACCCCGTGTGCGGTGACCGGCAACATCGACGCCTCTCCCGGTGGCGGTGCTGACGTGAACGTTCCCGGTGGTCCGCAAGGCACCGCTGATGGCGGCGGTGCGGCCGGTGTGATCCCCGGTGGCCCCGGCGGTACGGCCGGACCCGGCGGCGCAAGCGGCTCGCTGGCTCCGAACGGACCCGGCGGAACAGCCGGCCCCGGTGGCGCGAGCGGCTGCCTGCCGAACGTCGGCTGCATCAACATCCCTGCCCCGTAACCACTAGCCAACTTCTTCCAGCGCCCAGCCAACGCGGCGCACGCTCCTCGCTGAGCGTGCGCCGCGTTGCTTTTCTGTAGGGACCCGGGCTTCAACGCCGAACGTGCGGTTTCCTCCGCATCCGAGGGCGTGTCACGTATGAATCCGCATCTTCGCGTAGCTAGGCACGTTCCAACGGCTTGACATTTTATTGGGTTTTCCCAACACTGTGTTGTGTGAGTCCGGTGAAAAGGGGGAAAACGCTCCCCATCCACAACCGCATCGGTGTCCTGCGCGCAGAGCGTCGGATGACCCGAGCCGAGCTCGCCGCGCTGATCGACGTGAACCCGCAGACGGTCGGCGCGCTCGAACGTGGCGACCACTATCCGAGCCTGGACCTGGCGTTCCGGATCTGCGATGTCTTCGGTCTCCCCGTCGAGGCGGTGTTCTCCCGAACGGAGTTCACCCCGTTGTCCACCGAGCTCTACCGCACGAACACCCGATCGCAAGGAGGAGACCGAGATGTCCCCGTCGACCCGGCAGGCTGACCACACGTTGCTCGACCGCTACCAGGAGTCCCGCACCCGGCGGTTCCTCAAAAGAGAGCGCACATACGCGAATCTGCTTCCCGGCTGGCGCACGCAGTCCCGGCGGCGGCTTCTCGTCGTGGGTTTGGCCATCACGTTCGCGTCCCTGTTCGCGGTGAGCGTCTTGAGCGCATTCGGACTGCGGTGGGCACCCCTGCTCTGGCTGGGAGTGTGCATCGTCTTCCTCCCGCTGTGGACGATGCTGCAGATCGTGTCCGGCAGGCAGGGCGACGCCCCGGAGGCCGCACTCGACGAGTACGAGGTGCAGCAGCGCAACAGTGCCCGCTCAATCGGTCTGACGATCACCCAGTACCTGATGCTGATCCCGATCGGCTACCTGCTCGTCGCGTCGATCTATCTGCAGGACACCGACACCGACGTGGCCTACTCGGGCGCGCTGATGTCGTTGGCCGTCCTGGTGTTCGGTGGTTGCGCGCCGGCGATGATCCTGGGCTGGACCCGCCCGGACCCCGACGCCTGAACCGCGTTGAGAATCCCTGCGTCGGTAGAGTCGTCGGCGACAACCGTAGAAAGGATGCCGATGCTCGCCCTGACCACCTGGACCGGAGGACTGCTCGTCGCGACAGGGGTGATCGCGTACATCGCCAGCGGTGCGGTCAGCGTGACCGCGCTGATCCCGGCATTCGTCGGCATCGTCCTGCTCATCGCCGCCCTGATCGGGCGTCGCTCCGATCAAGCCCGCAAGATCGCCATGCACGCCGCCCTGGTGATCGCGCTGCTCGCCGCGCTCGGTGCGCTACGCAACGTGTTCGGTCTTGGCGAGGTGTTCGCGGGCACGGCCGAGCGACCCGCGGCCGTCATCACGAGCACCATCATGTTCGTTCTGCTGCTGGTGTACTTGATCGCCGGTGTGCGCTCGTTCGTGAAGGCCCGCGCCGCACGCTGAGTCAGGCAGACCGGCCGCGCTCGCTGCGGTACCGGCGCACCAACGCGTCGGTCGAGGAGTCCGACTGGTCGGCGGGGGAGCCGTCGGCGGTGATGACCGGGAGCAGCGCCTTGGCTTGGGTCTTGCCGAGTTCGACACCCCACTGATCGAACGAGTCGATACCCCAGACGACCCCCTCGGTGAACACCTGGTGCTCGTAGAGTGCGATCAACTGTCCGAGCACCGACGGGGTCAACTGGGTCGCGAGGATCGACGTACTGGGCCGGTTACCCGGCATCACCTTGTGCGGCACCACATCCGGCGGAGTGCCTTCGGCGGCGATCTCCTCGGCGGTCTTGCCGAATGCGAGGACCTGCGTTTGGGCGAAGAAGTTGCTCATCAACAGGTCGTGCATGCTGCCCTTGCCGTCGGCGGTCGGCAGGTCGTCGGTGGGCTGTGAGAAGCCGATGAAGTCGGAAGGAACCAGACGCGTGCCCTGATGCAGCAGTTGATAGAACGCGTGTTGACCGTTCGTGCCCGGTTCGCCCCAGAAGATCTCGCCGGTACTCGTGGTGACCGGCGTACCGTCGGCGCGCACCGACTTGCCGTTCGACTCCATCGTCAGCTGCTGCAGATAGGCGGCGAAGCGGGCCAGGTCATTCGAATACGGCAGCACGGCACGGGTTTCGGCGCCGAAGAACTCGTTGTACCAGAGCCCGATCAGTCCGAGCAGCGCCGGTACATTGGACTCCAGCGGTGCGGTGCGGAAATGCTCGTCGACGATGTGGAACCCGGACAGGAACTCGGCGAACCGCTCGCGGCCGATCACCGCCATCACGCTCAAGCCGATCGCGCTGTCGACCGAATACCGGCCGCCGACCCAGTCCCAGAACCCGAACATGTTCTCGGTGTTGATGCCGAAATCGTCGACCAGTTTCCTGTTCGTCGATACCGCCACGAAATGCCGTGACACCGCGGCGTTTCCGAGCGCATCGGTCAGCCAGCGACGCGCCGCCGTCGCGTTGGTCAGCGTCTCGAGCGTCGAGAACGTCTTCGACGCGACGATGAAAAGCGTTGTCGCAGGGTCGAGCCCGTCGAGGGTGGCGACCAGATCGGCAGGGTCGACGTTGGAGACGAACCGCGCCGAGATGCCCGCGTCGGCATAGTGCCGTAACGCGAGGGTGACCATCGCCGGTCCGAGGTCCGACCCGCCGATGCCGATGTTGACGACGGTCTTGATCGCCTCGCCCGTCGCGCCGGTCCATGCGCCGCTGCGCAACCGGTCGGTGAAGTCACCCATCTTGTCGAGCACCTCGTGCACGTCGGCGACGACGTTCTGCCCGTCGACGAGCAGTTGGGCACCGCGCGGCAACCGCAAGGCGGTATGCAGGACGGCGCGGTCCTCGGAGGTGTTGATGTGCACGCCGGAGAACATCGCGTCACGCTTCTGCTCCAATCCCGCGGCGCGGGCCAAATCCACCAGCAGGCTCAGCGTCTCGCGCGTGACCCGATGCTTGCTGTAGTCGATGTAGAGGTCGCCGACCGTCGTGGCGAGCTCAGTGCCGCGGGCCGGATCCTCGGCGAACAACTCGCGCAGGTGTTTCGCGCCGATCTCACCGTGATGCCGCTGCAACGCCTGCCACGCCGGAGTCGCGGTGATATCGGGTATCTGGTCGGAGTCGGCACTCATGAACATGACCCTAGTGCGGCGAAATGGCCAAAGGTGTACAGAAGAGTTATGGATACCGCGAAGCTGCTGTCGTCAGTGCCCACCGGACTGTGGATCGGTGGTGAGGAACGCGAGAGCGCGTCAACCTTCGATGTGCTCGACCCGTCCGACGACTCGGTGATCGCCTCCGTCGCCAACGCGACCGCCGACGATGCGATCGCCGCGCTCGACGCCGCGTGCGCCGTGCAGGCCGAGTGGGCGGCCACCGCCCCGCGCGAACGCGGCGAGATCCTGCGCGCGGTGTTCGAGAAGATCACCGAACGCGCCGAGGACATCGCGACGCTGATGACTCTCGAGATGGGCAAGGTGCTGCGCGAGAGCATGGGCGAGGTCACCTACGGCGCCGAGTTCTTCCGCTGGTTCTCCGAGGAAGCGGTGCGCGTCGCGGGCCGTTACACCCAGAGCCCCGCGGGCAGCGGACGTGTCCTTGTCACCAAGCAACCGGTCGGGCCCTGCTATGCGATCACGCCGTGGAACTTCCCGCTGGCGATGGGCACCCGCAAGATCGGCCCGGCGTTCGCCGCCGGGTGCACGATGATCGTCAAGCCCGCGCAGGACACGCCGCTGACGATGCTGTTGCTGGCCAAGCTGATGGACGAGGCGGGTCTGCCCAAGGGCGTGCTGTCGGTGCTGCCGACGAAGAACGCCGGCGATGTCACCGCCGCGCTGATCGACGACGGCCGGCTGCGCAAGCTGACCTTCACCGGTTCGACCGGGGTGGGCAAGACGCTGGTCAAACAGTCGGCGGACAAACTGCTGCGCACGTCGATGGAACTGGGCGGCAACGCCCCGTTCGTGGTGTTCGACGACGCCGACGTCGACGCCGCCGTCGAAGGCGCCATCCTGGCCAAGATGCGCAACGGCGGCGAGGCGTGCACGGCGGCCAACCGCTTCCACGTCGCGAACTCGGTGCGCGCGGAGTTCACCGACAAGCTGGTCAAGCGGATGAGCGAGTTCACCCTCGGCAAGGGCATCGACGAGTCGGCCACACTCGGGCCGCTGATCAACGCCAAGCAGGTCGCCACCGTCGAGGATTTGGTGTCCGACGCGGTGTCGCGGGGCGCGACCGTCGCGGTCGGCGGCGTCGCTCCTGGCGGTCCCGGCAGCTTCTACCCGGCCACGGTGCTGGCCGACGTGCCCGCCGACGCCCGCATTCTCTCCGAGGAGGTGTTCGGCCCGGTCGCCCCGATCACCGGTTTCGACACCGAGGAGGAGGGCGTCGCCGCGGCCAACGACACCGAATACGGGCTGGCCGCCTACATCTACACCCAGTCGCTGGACCGCGCGCTGCGCGTCGCCGAAGGCCTCGAGTCCGGCATCGTCGGGATCAACCGCGGCGTTGTCTCCGACCCGGCCGCGCCGTTCGGCGGCGTCAAGGAGTCCGGCTTCGGGCGCGAGGGCGGTTTCGAGGGCATCGAGGAGTACCTCGAGGTGAAATACATCGCGCTGACGAAGTAGTTCGACACGCCGCCGCGCCTGCCGCGGCAGGTCGCCTCGCACGGGCAAGATTTCGCAAGTGAATGCGCGTCGCTCCGTCGCGCCCGCTGATCGCCGCCCGCTGTCAGTACATCCCTCCTCGCGTGCGCGTCGGCGTGGCGAGATCCCCGCCCTCGACGGCATCCGCGCCGTCGCCGTCGCACTCGTGCTCGCCGACCACGGCGGCATTCCCGGCGTCGACGGCGGCTTCCTCGGCGTCGACGTGTTCTTCGTGCTCAGCGGCTTCCTGATCACCTCGCTGCTGCTCGACGAGCACGCGCGCACCGGTCGAATCCGGCTGCGCGACTTCTGGATACGTCGCGCCCGCAGACTGCTGCCTGCACTTCTTGTGATGGTGCTCGCGGTGGTGGCCGCCCGCGAGTTCTTCTCGACGGAGGCGATCGCGAATCTGCGCGATGACGCCGTCGCGTCCTTCTTCTGGGTGGCCAACTGGGCGTTCGTCGCCCAGCGCACCGACTACTTCTCCCAGGGCGCACCACCCTCGCCGCTGCAGCACACCTGGTCGCTGGGGGTCGAGGAGCAGTACTACCTGCTCTGGCCGCTGCTGTTGATCGCCGTCGCGTTCGTCTTCTGTCGTCGCAACCCGACCCATCTGCGATGGGCGGTTCTGGCCGTTGCCGGCGCGGGGGCGATCGCCTCGGCGGCGGCGGCGATTCTGTTGATCGACGAGGGGACGCTGAACCGGATCTACTTCGGCACCGACACCCGCGCGCAGGCGCTGCTCGTGGGCGCGGCGGCGGCCGCCCTGCTGGTGCGCGACTGGACCACCGTGACGCTGGCCGGGCCGGTGATCAGGACCCGATGGCTGCGTGGGGTCGCCCGCGCGGTGTCCGTCGTCGGTGTCGTCGTCCTGGGGTTCGCGGTGCACATGGCGACCGGCAGTGCCGGCGACTTCCGAAACGGCCTGCTGATCATCGTCGCGCTCGCCGCCGCCTGCGTGATCGGTGCGGCGGCGATGGATCAGGAAGGACCGGTCGCGCGGGTGCTGGCGTGGCGGCCGTTGGTGTGGCTGGGCGCGATCTCCTACGGCGTCTACCTGTGGCACTGGCCGATCTTCCTGGCGATCAACGGCGAGCGCACCGGATGTTCCGGCTGGTCGCTGTTCGCGGTGCGGTGTGCGGCGACGCTGGCGGTCGCGGCGCTGTCCTGGTGGTTGCTCGAACAGCCCATCCGGCGCTGGCGGCCGGTGATCGTGCCGATGCTGCCGTTGGCCGGTGCGACGGCCGCCACCGCCGCGGTGATCACGATGACCGTGCTGCCGGTCGGCGTGCCGTCAGGACCGCCGATGGAGGACCCGAGCATCGACTCCGCGGCGCTGGTGGCGCCGGAGGTGCCGATCCCCGTGGAGCGGAGCGCCGACCGCGATCCGAACACCAGGACCGTCGCGGTGTTCGGCGACTCGGTGGCCTGGACGTTGATGCGCTACCTGCCGGAGACACCGGGTCTGAGATTCACCGACTACACGACGATCGGATGCGGCATCGCGCGCGGCGGACCGTATCGCTACGTCGGCCAGACGCTGAACCAGAAGCCCGCCTGCGATACGTGGCCGAGCAGGTGGTCGGAGCGGGTCAAGCACGACCGGCCCGACGTGGTGCTGCTGATCGTGGGCCGGTGGGAAGTCGTCGACCGGATGAACGAAGGCCGCTGGACCCACATCGGCGAATCGACGTATGACGCCTACCTGCGCGCCGAGCTCAACCGCGCGCTCGACATCCTGTCCTCGACCGGCGCGCGCGTCGTCGTCACGACCGAGCCCTACAACCGCCGCGCCGAGAAACGCGACGGCAGCCTGTACCCGGAGGACGATCCCGATCGGGTCGACGACTGGAACGCGTTGCTGCGCAGCGCCGTCAAGTACCGCTCGAACGTCACCGTGCTCGACCTGAACCGCAAGCTCGGCCCGAACGGCGGCTACACCAACTGGATCGACGGCATCCGCATCCGCAGCGACGGCGTGCATCCCACGCCGGAGGCGGTCGAGTGGTTGACGCCGTGGCTGACCGACGCGCTGCGTTGACCGGCGATTTCGGTGTCGGCAGTCGCGCTCACCGTAACCAACTACACCGAAATCACCCGGCGGGTCAGTGGCCGAGGCGGCCGCGGCCCAGCCGCAGCAACAGCATCGCGAGGTCTTTGCCGTCGGGGCCGAGTTCGCTGTAGCGCTCGATCACCTTCATCTCGCGGCTGTGCACCAGGCGGGTTCCGCCGGAGGCCATCCTCGCCTGACCGATCAACTTCGACACCTCGGTGCGGCGCTTCACGGCAGCGAGAATTTCGGCGTCCAGCCGGTCGATCTCCCGGCGCAGGTCATCGATATCGGGCACAGTCTCGGTTCCGGTCGTCATGGGTGTCACCGCCTCGTGGAGCTCTCGGGAAGCAGCGAGACCACGGGCGCCGCTGATCGGTACCCGTAGATGAATCGCTGTTTGCTGAGCACGGGACAAAGTGTGCCACCAAACGCTGCGCCAGCGCAAAGCCGTGTGGGGTTCGGCCGCGGGCCGATGCGCGGTTCGACCGCTGAATTCGATGCGGGGTTCGGCCGCGGGCCGATGCGCGGTTCGACCGCTGAGTTGATGCGCGGTTCGACCGCTGAATCGATGCGCGGTTCGACCGCTGGGTTGATGCGCGGTTCGACCGCGGTCGTGTCCCTGCGCGGCGGTAAGTTCGATACCGACATGAGCGCACCGAACCTGATCGCACCCAACGGTGCCACCGAATCCGACCAACTGCTCGAGGGGCTCAACCCGCAGCAGCGCCGGGCCGTCCTGCACGAGGGCTCGCCGCTGCTCATCGTCGCTGGTGCCGGCTCGGGCAAGACCGCCGTGCTCACCCGCAGGATCGCCTATCTGCTGGCCGCCCGTGACGTTGGCGTCGGGCAGGTGCTGGCCATCACGTTCACCAACAAGGCCGCCGCCGAGATGCGCGAGCGGGTGGTGGGCCTGGTCGGGCCCCGCGCCCGCGCCATGTGGGTGTCGACGTTTCACTCCACCTGCGTGCGCATCCTGCGTAACCAGGCCTCCCTGATCAAGGGCCTCAATTCGAACTTCTCGATTTACGACGCCGACGACTCGCGTCGCCTGCTGCTGATGATCGGCAAGGACATGGGGCTGGACACCAAGCGGTATTCGCCGCGGCTGCTGTCCAACGCCATCTCCAACCACAAGAACGAGTTGGTCGACCCGGAGCAGGCGGCGGCCGAGGCCTCGGAGGCGGGCGAGGAACTGCCCGGCATCATCGCCGAGGTCTACGCCGAGTACCAGCGCCGCCTGCGCGCGGCCAACGCGCTCGACTTCGACGACCTGATCGGCGAGACAGTCGCTGTGCTGCAAGCGTTTCCACAGATCGCCCAGTACTACCGGCGGCGGTTCCGGCACATCCTCGTCGACGAGTACCAGGACACCAACCACGCCCAGTATGTGCTGGTGCGGGAACTGGTGGGGACGGCCGCCTCGCAAGATGATCCAGCCGGGGTGCCGCCGGCCGAACTGTGTGTGGTGGGCGACGCGGACCAGTCGATCTACGCGTTCCGCGGTGCGACGATCCGCAACATCGAGGATTTCGAACGCGACTACCCGAACGCGACAACCATTCTGCTGGAACAGAATTACCGCTCCACGCAGAACATCCTCAACGCCGCGAACGCGGTGATCTCCCGCAACGCCGGCCGCCGCGAGAAGCGGCTGTGGACCGACGAGGGGGAGGGCGAGCTGATCGTCGGCTACGTCGCAGACAACGAGCACGACGAGGCGCGGTTCGTCGCCCAGGAGATCGACGCGCTTGTCGACGACGGTGGTAGTTACTCAGATGTCGCGGTGTTCTACCGCACCAACAACTCCTCGCGCGCACTCGAAGAGGTGTTCATCCGTGCGGGCATCCCCTACAAAGTCGTTGGGGGAGTGCGGTTCTACGAACGCAGGGAAATCCGCGACATCGTCGCGTACCTGCGGGTGCTGGACAACCCCGGCGACTCGGTGAGCATGCGTCGGATCCTGAACACTCCGCGCCGCGGCATCGGCGACCGCGCCGAAGCCTGCGTCGCTGTGTATGCCGAGAACACCGGCCTGAGCTTCAACGACGCCCTGCAGGCGGCTGCCGAGGGCAAGGTGCCGATGCTCAACACCCGTGCGGAGAAGTGCATCTCGGCGTTCGTGGAGATGCTCGACGATCTGCGCGGCCGCCTCGACGGTGAGCTCGGCGAGTTGGTCGAGGCGGTGCTCGACCGCACCGGGTATCGCGCCGAACTCGAGTCGTCGAGCGATCCGCAGGATCTCGCGCGGCTGGACAACCTCAACGAGTTGGTCAGCGTCGCACACGAATTCAGCACCGACCTGGCCAACGCGCAGGCGCTTGCCGATGATGAGCAGCTGGACGAGGACATCCCCGACACCGGGGTGCTGGCCCAGTTCCTGGAACGGGTCTCACTGGTTGCCGACGCCGACGAGCTGCCCGAGCACGGCGCGGGTGTCGTGACGATGATGACGCTGCACACCGCCAAGGGCCTCGAGTTCCCTGTCGTCTTCGTGACCGGGTGGGAGGACGGCATGTTCCCGCACATGCGGGCGCTGGGCGATCCCGCCGAGCTGTCCGAGGAGCGCCGGTTGGCCTACGTCGGCATTACCCGCGCCCGCCAGCGGCTCTACCTGAGCCGAGCCAAGGTCCGCTCGTCGTGGGGCCAACCGATGCTCAACCCGGAATCGCGCTTCCTCAAGGAGATTCCGCAATACCTGATCGACTGGCGGCGCACCGACCCGACACCGTCGTTCAGCGCACCCGTGAGCGGCGCGGGACGCTTCGGGTCACCGCGGCCGTCGCCCACGCGGTCCGGGGCGGGCAAGCGCCCGCTGCTGGTGCTCGAGCCCGGCGACCGGGTCACGCACGACAAGTACGGGTTGGGCCGGGTGGAAGAGGTGAGCGGCGTCGGCGAGTCGGCGATGTCGCTGATCGACTTCGGCAGCTCCGGTCGGGTCAAGCTGATGCACAACCACGCGCCGATCAGCAAGCTCTAACCGGAGCGTTCCCAGCGTCCGGTGGCGGGCAGCGCGGCGAGCACGATGGTCGCCAGCGGCAACACCGGGATCGCATACACCACGGCGGGTAGTTTGGCCCCGGCCACGAACAGGCTGGAGAAGATCAGCAGCGCCACCATCGACCCCACCATGACCAGCAGGCGGCTCACCCATCGGCGCAACAGCAGTCCGATCAGCCCGGCGATGAGGGCGGCCGCCGAGATCGCGGTCAGGAAGCCGACCGCGACGCAGAACAATTGGTCGGTGCGCCACCAGCCGGTGATCAGATCGGTGGCGATGACTGCGGTGGCCCATCCGGTCAGGATGCTGCCGATCGCGGTGGCGATCGCGGTCTTCGGGTTGGCCGGCGGCGATCCCGTCGGGGAGACAGCGACCGGGCGGGCGCGCGGTATGTAGGCCGTTTCGGGCGCGGCGCGGTCGGACAGCTGCGTGGCGCCTCCGTCCGCCATCTGCGTCGGCGGGCCGGCGATCGGAATCGAGCCGGTCGGATGGCGCCGGATGATGCTTGTCTGCGGATCCTGGCCGGTCGGAATCTCACCGGATGGGTGACGACGAATGATGCCCGTTTCCGCGCTCGACGGGGAGTGGGGTGATTGGCGTGTCAGATCGGAATCGTCGTCGCTGGCCACTCAGCCAGACTAGTTGCCGAACGACAGGCCGCGTTTGGCCAACCAGCCCACGGGGTCCACGCGGTCGGTGCCGTTCAGGTGCACCTCGAAGTGCAGGTGCGGGCCGGTCGAGTTGCCGGTGTTGCCCATCTTGGCGATCTGGTCACCCGCCCAGACCCGCTGGCCGACACTCACCGACCACGAGCTGAGGTGACCGTAGAGCGTCACCGTGCCGTCGGAGTGGCGGACCTTGACCATGTTGCCGTAACCGGCATACGGCCCGGCCGAGATGACCACGCCGTCGGAGGCGGCGAGCACCGGCGTGCCGATCGAGTTCGCGATGTCGATGCCGCCGTGCAGGGCGCCCCAACGGTAACCGAAGCCCGACGTCCACACGCCCGTGGTGGGCGTCACGAACATCGGCCGCTGCAGCCGGGCTTCGCGCTCGGCGCGCTCCTGGGCGAATGCGGCCGCCTTCTGGATCTCCTCGGTGTGCATTGCCGAGCTGGCGGCCGGGGTCACGGCGACCACCTGCATACCGCCTGACGTCTCGCTCACCGGGTTGGCCATCGTGGACTGGCCGACGGCCAGGACGGCCTCCGAGGACTTCTCGTGGGCCGCATTGGCCATCGAGTACGCGCCCGCGGCGGTGGCGCCGACGGCCATCGCGGCGACCATCAGCCGACCCTTGACGGGAACTTCCTGCTTGCGGTGCGCAGGCGTGCGGCTGCCGATGCGGATGACGTCGGTCGCGTCCATGCCGTCGCTGGTGTCGGTGTGGCTGTCGCGGTAGGCGTGCGAGCGGCGCGCGTGCCTTGCACCAGACCGGGCTCCGGACTGAAACTCCGATGGCACGGCGAGACGCAGCGGGACGAGGTCGTCGGTGTCGGTCAGGTCGTCGAGCTCGGGGGCGTGGATGACCTGGGCTTCGCGGTCAAACGCGCTGTTCTCGCGGAAGTCGATGTCAGCGAGATCGCCGAACTCGTTGAACGGGATGATGTCGGTGACTTCGGCGGGGGATTCGCTTGCACGGCGGCTGATTTGCCGGTTCGTCGACGATCTGCGATGAGATCCGGACGAACGGTGCGAAGCCAACCTGGAGTGTCCTTGCCTGTCGAGAAGCCTGCGGGATTGCCTGTCGTGACCAAAGCGTTATCGAGACCAGAGGCACGTTAACCAACTCGCGACGACGGCTGCAAGCCGAGAGCCTATTCCGTGGGAGATTGTGATTTGTATCACTGAGCCGAGCTGGTGAGATCTACCACAGGAGCGGTGGGCGGTGCCAACACGTTCTGGGCGTGTGGATAAAGTTCCACCGAGCCTTCGGCCCAACAACTCCGCAATCGACGCGCTAGAGACAGGGACGTTCCACAGCCAATGGACCTCTTCGAATACCAGGCGAAAGAGCTCTTCGCCAAGCACAACGTGCCCACCACACCCGGTCGGGTGACCGACACCGCCGAGGACGCCAAGGCGATCGCCGAGCAGATCGGCAAGCCGGTGATGGTCAAGGCCCAGGTCAAGACGGGCGGCCGCGGTAAGGCGGGCGGCGTGAAGTACGCGGCCACCGCTGACGACGCGTTCACCCACGCCCAGAACATCCTCGGCCTGGACATCAAGGGCCACATCGTCAAGAAACTGCTGGTCTCCGAGGCCAGCGACATCGCGGAGGAGTACTACATCTCCTTCCTGCTCGACCGCGCCAACCGCACGTACCTGGCGATGTGCTCGGTCGAGGGTGGCATGGAGATCGAAGAGGTCGCCGCCACCAAGCCGGACCGGCTGGCCAGGATCCCCGTCGACGCGACCAAAGGCGTCGACGAGGCGTTCGCCCGTGAGATCGCCAAGAAGGGCCACCTGCCCGAGGAGGTGCTCGACGCCGCCGCGGTGACGATCGCCAAGCTGTGGGAGGTGTTCGTCGGCGAAGACGCGACGCTGGTGGAAGTCAACCCGCTGGTGCGCACGCCTGACGATCAGATCCTGGCGCTGGACGGCAAGGTCACGCTCGACGGCAACGCCGACTTCCGGCATCCCGAGCACGCTGAGTTCGAGGACCGCGACGCCACCGATCCGCTGGAGCTCAAGGCCAAGGAGCACGACCTCAACTACGTCAAGCTCGACGGGTCGGTGGGCATCATCGGCAACGGCGCGGGCCTGGTGATGTCGACGCTGGACGTCACCGCCTACGCGGGTGAGAAGCACGGCGGCGTGAAGCCGGCGAACTTCCTCGACATCGGCGGCGGCGCCTCGGCCGAGGTGATGGCCGCGGGCCTGGACGTCATCCTCAACGATGAGCAGGTCAAGAGCGTGTTCGTCAACGTGTTCGGCGGCATCACCTCGTGCGACGCCGTCGCCAACGGCATCGTCAACGCGCTGAAGATCCTCGGCGACGAGGCCAATAAGCCGCTCGTGGTCCGTCTCGACGGCAACAACGTCGAAGAGGGTCGCCGCATCCTGGCCGAGGCCAATCACCCGCTGGTGATTCAGGCCGACACCATGGACTCCGGAGCCGACAAAGCCGCCGAGCTGGCGAACAAGTAAGGGACGCACCTCATGTCGATCTTTTTGAACAAGGACTCCAAGGTCATCGTCCAGGGCATCACCGGTGGCGAAGGCACCAAGCACACCGCGCTGATGCTCAAGGCCGGCACGCAGCTGGTCGGCGGTGTCAACGCCCGCAAGGCCGGCACGACGGTCTCGCACAAGGACAAGGACGGCAAGGACGTCGAGTTGCCGGTGTTCGGCTCCGTCGCCGAGGCGATGAAGGAGACCGGCGCCGACGTGTCGGTGGTGTTCGTGCCGCCGAAGTTCGCCAAGGACGCGATCATCGAAGCCATCGACGCGGAGATCCCGCTGCTGGTCGTCATCACCGAGGGGATTCCGGTGCAGGACACCGCGTATGCGTGGGCCTACAACGTCGAGAAAGGGCAGAAGACCCGCATCATCGGCCCCAACTGCCCGGGCATCATCACGCCCAGCGAGGCGCTGGCCGGGATCACGCCTGCCAACATCACCGGTCCGGGCCCGGTCGGCCTGGTGTCGAAGTCCGGCACGCTGACCTATCAGATGATGTTCGAGCTGCGCGATTTCGGGTTCTCGACCGCCATCGGCATCGGCGGCGACCCGGTCATCGGCACCACGCACATCGACGCGATCGAGGCGTTCGAGAAGGACCCCGACACCAAGGTCATCGTGATGATCGGTGAGATCGGCGGCGACGCCGAAGAGCGCGCGGCCGATTACATCAAGGAAAACGTCAGCAAGCCCGTCGTCGGCTACGTGGCAGGGTTCACCGCGCCGGAGGGCAAGACGATGGGCCACGCCGGCGCCATCGTGTCGGGCTCCTCGGGCACCGCCGCCGCGAAGAAGGAAGCGCTGGAGGCCGCGGGCGTCAAGGTCGGCAAGACACCCTCGGAGACCGCCAACCTGGCCAGGGAGATCCTGCAGAGCCTGTAGCGCGCGCTCCACTCAAGGCGCGAGCGACCGTGTTTGTGCGCGACACGCCGCGGTCTGGTGTGCAAAAGCGGTCGCTCGCGGCTTGTGGGAGGCCCTACGCGGGGTGTGAAGTGTGCCGCAGGATTAGGAACACGTTCTCCTGCTCGATTAGCCTGACGAACTAACAGTTCTCAGGAGGTCTGTAATGGTCGATTCCCGGACCCCGGTCATCGTCGGCGTCGGGCAGTTCACCGAGCGCATCGACGATCCCGGCTATCGGGGCATGTCGGCGGTTGACCTCGCGACTGAGGCGGTGCGTGCCGCGCTCGCCGACACCGGGCTCGATGCCACGGCGGCCGCACAGGCCATCGAGACGGTGTACGCGCTGCGCCAGTTCGAGATCTCCGGACCGATGCCCGCGACGCTGGGCAAGTCGAACAACTATCCGCGGTCGGTGATGGGGCGCGTCGGCGGCGATCCGGCCCGTGTCGTGCTCGAACCGGTCGGCGGGCAGGGACCGCAGAAGCTCGTCACCGAGGCGGGCAGCGCCATCGCGGCGGGTGAGTTCGACGTGGCGATGGTGATCGGCTCCGAACCGGGTTCGACGGCCCGCTACTGGCGCCGCGCCGCCGAACAAGGACAGACCAAACCCGACTTCACCGAACACGTCGAGGGTCAGCTCGAGGACCGCGGGCACCAGATCCACAAGTACTTCACCGAGTACACCGCATCCCACGGATTGACCGGCGCCGCAGTGCAATACGGGCTGCTGGACAACGCGCGTCGCAGCCGGTTGGGACTCGGCGTCGCCGAATACCGCAGGCAGATGGCCGAACTGTTCGCGCCATTGTCGAAAGTCGCTGCGAAGAACCCGTTTTCGTCGTCGCCGGTCGAACGGTCGGTGCAGGAGATCGTCACCGTCACCGACGACAACCGGATGATCTGCGACCCCTACCCCCGCCTCCTGGTGGCCCGCGATCAGGTCAACCAGGGCGCCGCCGCGATCATGATGTCGGTGGCGGCCGCACGCCGACTCGGGGTGCCCGAGGAGAAATGGGTGTACCTGCACGGGCATTCGGACCTGACCGAGCAGGACCTGCTGGACCGCGTCGACCTCGGCGCCAGCCCCGCGACCGTCCACGCCGTGCGAGAAGCCCTGCGGGTGGCCCAGATCGGTGTCGACGACATCGCCACCTTCGACCTGTACAGCTGCTTTCCCTTCCCGGTGTACGTCGCCTGCGAGGCGCTGGGCATCGACGGCGACGACCCGCGGGGCCTGACGGTGACCGGCGGCCTGCCGTACTTCGGCGGCCCGGGGAACAGCTACTCGCTGCACGCCATCGCCGAGACTGTCACCCAAATGCGCGATCAGCCTGGACGATTCGGCTTCGTGGGTGCCAACGGCGGCACGATGAGCAAGTACTCGGTCGGCATCTATTCCACGCGGCCTGTCGACTGGCGGACGAACGACAGCGAGAAGCTCGACGCGGACGTCGCGGCACTGCCGAAGGTTCCGGTGACCGAGCGGGCCGACGGCCGCGCGACGATCGAGACCTACTCCGTTCGCTACGACTGGCCGGTCCGCACCGGGATCATCATCGGCAGACTCGAATCGGACAACTCGCGATTCCTGGCGATCTCCGAGGAGGAGGATCTCGTTGCGTTGATGTCTGACGGAGATCCGCTCGGTGCGGCCATCACCGTGCGTCCGGCGGAGAAGATCAACCGCGCCAGCCTGGCCTGACCACAAGGGAGGAGCAGTCGTGAAGCCCCTCTCGCTTCTGGCCGCGCTGCTCTTGACCCTGGCCACCGGATGCGGGCAAGGGTCCGAACGTGATTCGCTGATGGTGTTCGCCGCGGCCTCGCTGAACGCAGCGTTCACCGAGATCGGTGCGCAGTTCGAAAAAGACCACCCCGGCACTCGGGTGGAGTTTTCCTTCGCCGGTTCCTCCGACCTCGCCACGCAGTTGATGCAGGGCGCGCGCGCCGACGTGTTCGCCTCCGCCGACACCGTGAACATGGACAAGGTCGCTGACGCCGGACTGCTCGCCGGTGACCCGGTGAACTTCGCGTCCAACACCATGGTGATCGCGGTAGCGGCGGGAAATCCCAAGGAGGTCAGGACGATACGTGATCTGGCTCGACCCGGGATCAACGTCGTGGTCTGTGCCCCTCAGGTCCCGTGCGGGTCGGCGACACGGAGGGTCGAAGTGTCTGCGGGAGTCGACCTGTCGCCCGTGAGCGAGGAGTCCTCGGTGACCGATGTGCTGAACAAGGTGACGAGCGGTCAGGCCGACGCCGGAATCATCTATGTCACCGACGCTCGAGACGCCGGTGCACGCGTCACCACGGTGCCCGTACCCGAGGCCACCGATATCGTCAACGTCTATCCCATTGCGACGCTGGAGGATTCGTCGCAGCGCGACCTCGGCCTGGCGTTCGTCGATGCGGTGACCGGCGACGCGGGACGGCGGGTGCTCGGCGCGGCAGGCTTCGGTAAACCCTGATCAGACCAGGGCGGCCAGCTTGCCCGCCAGCCGTTCGACGTACGCCGCGACGTCGTCTTCGGACTTGTCGGGAAGGCCGAACAGCACTTCGGTAACACCGAGATCGGCCCAGCGGGCGAGCTTTTCGGGGTCGGGTTTGAAGTCGAGGGCGACGATCTGCGGTGCTCCGTCCCGGCCCGCGCCCGCCCAGGTGTCCTGCAGCAGCTTGACCGGCTCGTCGATGTCGAAGTCGCGCGGTGTGGTGATCCAGCCGTCGGCGGACCGGGCGATCCACTTGAAGTTTTTCTCGGTGCCCGCCGCTCCGACGAGGACGGGGATGTGCGGTTGGATCGGTTTGGGCCACGCCCAGCTGGGCCCGAAGTTGACGAACTCGCCTTCGTACGAGGCTTCCTCCTGGGTCCACAGCGCCCGCATCGCTTCGAGGTATTCGCGCAGCATGGTGCGCCGGCGCCCGGGCGGCACATTGTGGTCGGCGAGTTCGTCGGTGTTCCAGCCGAACCCGACCCCGAGGCTCACGCGGCCACCGGAGAGGTGGTCCAGCGTGGCAATCGACTTCGCCAGCGTGATCGGGTCGTGCTCCACCGGCAGCGCCACCGCCGTCGACAACCGGACCCGCGACGTCACCGCCGCCGCGGTGCCGAGGCTGACCCAGGGATCGAGCGTGCGCATGTAGCGGTCGTCGGGTAGCGATTCGTCGCCGGTTGTCGGATGCGCGGCCTGCCGCTTGATCGGGATGTGGGTGTGTTCGGGCACGTAGAAGGTGGTGAAACCGTGGTCATCGGCCAGTTTGGCCGCCGCCGCAGGCGTGATCCCGCGGTCGCTGGTGAACAGAACGAGCCCGTAATCCATGCCCAGAATTAGAACGTGTTTCAGTCTGGGGGGCAAGCACGGGTTTCCCTCACCGCGAGCGATACCGGCGACGGGAGACCCGGTCACTGTTGTCATGTCAGACCATGACGACAGAACGCATCGCCGATCACGTGAAGTTCGCCTACTGGGTGCCCAACGTCAGTGGCGGGCTGGTGACCAGCGACATCGAACAGCGCACCGACTGGAACTACGACTACAACGCGAAATTGGCGCAGACCGCGGAGAACAACGGCTTCGAGTACGCGCTGTCCCAGGTCCGCTACGAGGCCAGCTATGGCGCGGAGTACCAGCACGAGTCGACCAGCTTCTCACTGGCGCTGCTGCTGGCCACCCAGAAACTGAAGGTGATCGCCGCGGTGCATCCGGGGCTGTGGCAGCCCGCGGTGCTGGCCAAGCTCGGCGCCACCGCCGATCACCTCAGCGGCGGCCGGTTCGCCGTCAACGTCGTGTCGGGATGGTTCAAAGACGAGTTCACCCACCTCGGTGAGCCGTGGCTCGAGCACGACGAGCGCTACCGGCGCAGCGCGGAGTTCCTCCAAGTGCTGCGCAAGATCTGGACCGAGGACGACGTTGACTTCCGCGGCGACTTCTACCGAATCCACGACTTCACGCTCAAACCCAAACCGCTCAACACCCCCGAGCGGCCCAATCCGGAACTGTTCCAAGGCGGTAACTCCACGGCCGCGCGGCGCAACGGTGGCCTGTATGCGGACTGGTACTTCTCCAACGGCAAGGACTACGACGGGGTGAGCGAACAGATCGTCGACGTCCGCGGCCACGCCCGCACGGTCGGCCGCGAGGTGCGGTTCGGGCTCAATGGCTTCATCATTGCCCGCGACACCGCGAAAGAGGCGAAGGAGACGCTCAAAGAGATCGTTGCCAAGGCCAACAGACCCGCGGTGGAGGGATTCCGCGCCGCGGTCCAACAGGCGGGCAACTCGACCGCGGATCAGCGCGGCATGTGGGCGGATTCGACGTTCGAGGACTTGGTGCAGTACAACGACGGCTTCCGCACGCAGCTGATCGGCACACCCGAGCAGATCGCCGAACGCATTGCGGCGTACCGCAAACGCGGAGTCGACCTGATCCTCGGCGGCTTCCTGCACTTCCAGGAGGAGATCGAATACTTCGGCGCAAAGGTGTTGCCGCTGGTCCGCGAAATCGAACAGGCCGAACAGGACACCGTGGGCGAACCGGTGCTGGTCTCTGCATGACGCGCTGTGCGCTAGCGTGGTTTCGAAGCCCGCCCGAGCACAGGAGAGGCCATGTCGTACCCCCAAGGACCACCCGGTAGCCCGGGATACCCGCAAGCACATCAACCGACCACCCAGTTCTCCGCGCCGACGCAGCAGTTCGGCAGAACGCCGGAGAGCTCATCCGCGGCCTCCGACGTCGCGAGCAAGCTGCCTCTCTACCTGGCCGCCGCCGTGGCGCTGTTGGGGCTGGCGGTGTACCTCGCGAGCTTTGCGCCCCTGTTCACGATCTCCGCGTCGGATTTCCCGGGCCTGGGCACCATCAGCGGAAGCTCGTTCGGTCTGGTGCTCGCCGTCGCGGCGTCACTCGTCGCGGGCCTGCTCGCCGGGACGGCGCTCCTGCCGAGGCAGGGCGTCCACACGTCGGTGTACGCAGTGCTGGCGGTCGCGGCATTCCTCCTGATCATCGCCGAGGTGATCAACCGGCCCAGCGGTGCCGCGATCGATTGGGGCCTGTACCTGATCATCGCGTTCTCGCTGTTCCAGGCGATCATCGCGGTGGCGGCGCTGCTGTTCGAGTCGGGCGTCATCACTCCGCCTGCGCCGCGTCCGAAGTACGACCAGTCCTACGGGCATCAGCAGTACGGCGCACCGGGCCCGTACTACGGTCACCAGGGCCAGCAGCATCACGGCGGACCGCAGCAGCGGCCGGGATACCCGTCGACGTACCCGGGCGGCTACCCGGGCGGCCCGTCGACCGGCGGCTACCCCGCAGCCCAGCAACAGGGCCATCCCCAGGGTCAACAGGGCCAACAGGGCCAACAGGGTCCGGCGACACCGCCGACCGGGTTCCCCGCGTACGGTCAACCGCCGTCGCCGTCGTCTTCGCAAACATCCTCACCGTCGACGCAGACCCCGGAGCAACCGTCGTCTTCCTCGCAGTCGGGTCCGCCGCCTTCCTGAGGTGAGCCAGTAGTCTGAGCCGCGCGTGCGTCACCGCCGCACGGCAGCCTGACTGAGGAGCGGCTCAACCAGTGGATCAACGGCCAGTCGGCGCACGCCAGGCGCGTGAGCTGCTTCGGGTCGCGTTCGGGCCGTCGTTGGTGGCGCTTGTCGTCATCGCGGCGATCGTGTTGCTGCAACTGCTGATCGCCAACAGCGACATGACCGGCGCCCTCGGCGCGACCGCGAGCATGTGGCTCGGCGTGCACCTGGTGCCGGTGTCCATCGGCGGCGCCGAGCTCGGGGTGTTGCCGCTGATGCCCGCACTGGCGATGGTGTGGGGCACGGCGCGCACGACCGCGGCGGCGACCAGTCCGAACGCCTCGTGGTTCGTGACGCGTTGGGTGGTGGCCTCGGCATTGGGCGGCCCGCTGCTGATCGCGGCGATCGCGCTGGCCGTTGTCCACGACGCGGCCTCGGTGCTCACCGAACTGCAGACCCCGCACGCGTTGCGCGCCTTCGGTGGCGTGCTGGCCGTACATGCGATCGGCGCGGTGGTCGGCGTCGGGTCCCGGATCGGCGCGCGGCTGATGGCCCCGACCTCGGGCCGTGCTTCGCTGCCCGCCTGGCTGCCGGACGCGGTCCGCGCCGCGGTCGCGGGTGTGCTCGCGCTCGTCGGCCTGTCGGGTGTGGTGATGGCGGGTTCGCTGGTTGTGCACTGGTCGACGATGGACGAGCTCTACTCGATCACCGACTCGATGTTCGGACAGTTCAGCCTGACGGTGCTGTCGGTGCTCTACATCCCGAACGTGCTGGTCGGAACGGCTGCGGTGGCGGTCGGGTCGAGCGCGCACGTCGGGCTCGCCACCTTCAGCTCCTTCACCGTCTTCGGCGGCGACATTCCGGCGCTTCCGGTGCTGGCTGCGGTCCCCTCGCCGCCGCTGGGCCCGGTATGGGTGGCGTTGCTCATCGTCGCGGCGGCCTCGGCGGTGGCGGTCGGGCAGCAGTGCGCGCGACGTCCGCTTCCGCTGGGCCCGGCGATGGGCAAACTGCTCGTTGCGTCGGCGCTGGCCGCGCTCACCATGGCGCTGCTCGGCTATGCCGGTGGTGGGCGGCTGGGCAACTTCGGCGACGTCGGCGTCGATCAGACGACCTTCGGGCCCGCGGTGTTCCTGTGGTTCGCCGGAATCGGTGCGTTGACGGTGGTGATGGCCGGCGGCGTGGCCCGCAGGCCGCGGGCGCCCAAGGCGGTGGTCGACCCTGGCCCCGTCGTCGACCCGGACCCGGACGTGGGGGCTGAGGTAGCCGCCGAGCCCGAACCCGAGCCGGAATTAGACGACGCCGAACCGGAACCCGGTCCCGAGGTCGTCAGCGACGAGGCACTCGAAGCCGAACCTGCAGATCCGGCGGGCGCCGGAGCCCCCGACCAGGCCGACACCCCCGCGGACCTGCCGAACGACACCGCGAGCGACATCGTCGAGGACCCCGAAGAGCACTTCATGGCGGACGACGACGGTCCGCCCGGCACCCATTAGGCTGCCAGGCGTGCAGCAACCCCTCCGCGTACCGCCGAAGGTTCCTGCGCGGGTCGTCGTGCTGGCGTCGGGGACCGGGTCGCTGCTGCAGTCGCTGCTGGACGCCACCGCCGGCGAATACCCCGCATCGATCGTCGCCGTCGGTGTGGACCGCGACTGCGCTGCCGTCGACATCGCCGCGGCCGCCTCGGTTCCGTCCTTCACCGTGCGACTGCGCGACTACCCAGACCGCGCGGCGTGGGACGCCGCGCTCACCGACGCCACCGCCGCATACGAGCCCGACCTGATCGTCTCCGCTGGGTTCATGAAAATCCTTGGGCCGCATTTTCTCTCGCGGTTCATGGGCCACATCATCAACACACATCCGGCGCTGCTGCCCGCCTTTCCCGGCGCGCATGCGGTGGCCGATGCGCTTGCCTACGGCGTCAAGGTGACCGGCTGCAGCGTGCATCTGGTCGACGCGGGAACCGACACGGGCCCGGTGTTGGCGCAGGAGGCGGTGCCCATCCTCGACGACGACGACGAGGCGACACTGCACGAACGGATCAAGGTCGTCGAACGGCGACTTCTGGCCGAGATACTGGCCGCGGTGGCTGTCCGCGGTGTGACCTGGACGGGACGAAAGGCGACATTGGGATGACCGAGGGCAAGCGGCCGATCAGGCGGGCGCTGATCAGCGTCTACGACAAGACCGGCCTCGCCGAGCTGGCCCGCGGGTTGCACGAAGCCGGGGTCAGCATCGTCTCCACTGGGTCGACCGCGAAAACCATTGCCGCCGCAGATGTTCCGGTGACACCTGTGGAAGAGGTCACCGGCTTCCCCGAAGTGCTCGGCGGGCGGGTCAAGACCCTGCACCCTCATGTGCACGCCGGGCTGCTCGCCGATCAGCGCAAGCCCGAACACGTCTCGGCGCTGGCCGATCTCGGTGTCGAGGCCTTCGAACTCGTCGTGGTCAACCTGTACCCCTTCGCCGAGACCGTGGCCTCCGGCGCGAGCATCGACGAATGCGTCGAGCAGATCGACATCGGCGGCCCGTCGATGGTTCGGGCCGCCGCGAAGAACCACCCCAGCGTCGCGGTGGTCGTCGACCCGCTGGGCTACGACGGTGTGCTCGCCGCGGTGCGCTCCGGCGGGTTCACGCTGGCCGAACGAAAAATCTTGGCATCTCTGGCGTTTCGGCACACAGCCGAATATGACGTCGCCGTCGCCTCCTGGATGGGTGCCGTGCTCGCGCCGGAGGAGCCGGCTCAGAAGCTGCCCGCGTGGGTGGGCGGCACGTGGCGGCGCAGCACCGTGCTGCGTTACGGCGAGAACCCCCATCAGCAGGCCGCGCTCTACCGCGACGACGCCGGGTGGCCGGGCCTGGCGCAGGCCGAGCAGTTGCACGGCAAGGAGATGTCCTACAACAACTACACCGACGCCGACGCCGCCTGGCGGGCCGCCTTCGACCACCCCGAGATCTGCGTGGCGATCATCAAACACGCCAACCCGTGCGGTATCGCGATCTCGTCGCAGTCGGTGGCCGACGCACACCGCAAAGCTCACGAATGCGATCCGCTGTCGGCGTTCGGCGGTGTGATCGCGGCCAACACCGCGGTGTCGGTCGAGATGGCCGAGACCGTTGCCGACATCTTCACCGAGGTGATCATCGCGCCCGCTTACGAAGCCGGCGCGGTGGACGTGCTCACCCGTAAGAAGAACATCCGGGTGTTGGTGGCCTCCGAACCGCAGCCGGGGGGCACCGAGTTCCGCCAGGTCAGCGGTGGCTTACTGGTACAGCAGCGCGACGAGTTCACCGCTGACGGCGACGACCCGCTCAATTGGACCCTGGCCACCGGCGAGCCCGCCGATCCGGCGACATTGGCGGACCTGATGTTCGCGTGGCGGGTGTGCCGGGCGGTCAAGTCGAACGCGATCGTCGTCGCTGCGGACGGCGCCACCGTCGGTGTCGGCATGGGTCAGGTGAACCGAGTCGATGCGGCCCGGCTCGCGGTGCAGCGGGCCGGCGACCGGGTACGCGGCGCGGTCGCCGCCTCCGACGCGTTCTTCCCGTTCCCCGACGGGCTGGAGGTGCTGACCCAAGGCGGCGTCAAGGCGATCGTCCACCCGGGCGGTTCCGTTCGCGACGAGCAGGTCACCGAAGCCGCTGCCAGAGCGGGTATCTCGCTCTACCTCACCGGTGCACGTCACTTCGCGCACTGACGTCTGGTTGATCTGGGCCGAAGACGGCGGGAGGTGGCTATGTTGCACAGCATGTTCACTGCGTCGCGCACCGCCGCCGCCCTGCTGCTGGCGATCTTTGTGCTGGTCTCCTGCACGCGGACCGTCGACGACGCACGCGCTGTCGCGGGTGCGGACCTGTCGGCGGCGGCCGATTCCGGCGGACTCGACTCGTCGCAATGCGAGGCCGTCGACGACCCATTGACGACGATCCCGGCCAAGAACGACAACGAGCCGGTGATGAGGATTCCGACGCCGCCGGGGTGGGAGCGGACCACGATGATGGATTCGGAACTGATCCGCTTCGCCATGCGCAACGACGACCTGACCGCGCAGGGGTTCACGCCCAACGTCGTGGTGACGCTCGAGAGCGCGCCCGGTGTGCAGGACGCGGGCCTGGTTTTCACCAACATGCGCGACGCGCTCGAGTCGGGCATCGGCGCCACGGACGTTCGCGAGACCGAGGGCACGGTGTGCGGGGTGCCCGCCAGGATGTTCGGCTACCAGATGCCGGTGATGGGCAACGTCGCGCCGCATCCGGCCGTCGCGCTCGGCGCGGTGATGCGCACCGAAGGACGGACTTTCGCGGTCAGCGTGACCGTCCAGACACTGGTCCCCGAGGACCCGACGTATCAGCGGGACAGCCAGACGATCCTCGACGGGTTCCAACTTCTGCCGCCGTCGGCGGGCTGAGTCGAGGCGGCGAGCGTACAGAAGTGGGCGGATGCGAGCCTCGCAGGCATGGGAAATCCGCACGCTCGCGAGACACGTCGTAGCTTGGAGTGGTGACTCAACCCCAAGATCTACCCCGCACCGTCGGCGAGCTGAGGGCCTCGGGCCATCGCGAGCGGGGCGTCAAGCACGAAATCCGGGACAACCTGCTGGCCGCTCTGGCGGAGGGACGCGACGCGTGGCCGGGCATCCTCGGCTTCGAGGACACCGTCATTCCGCAGCTGGAGCGGGCGCTGATCGCAGGCCACGACGTGGTGCTGCTCGGCGAACGCGGGCAGGGCAAGACCCGGCTGCTGCGCGCGCTGACGGGTCTACTCGACGAGTGGACCCCGGTGATCGCCGGTTCGGAGCTGGGCGAGCACCCGTA
Organism: Mycobacterium sp. 852014-52144_SCH5372336; assembly: GCF_001665615.1. NCBI lineage: Bacteria > Bacillati > Actinomycetota > Actinomycetes > Mycobacteriales > Mycobacteriaceae > Mycobacterium > Mycobacterium sp. 852014-52144_SCH5372336. The sequence continues at coordinate 18,902 of NZ_LZSW01000053.1, read as the reverse complement.
CGACCCGATCACCCCCGAGTCCATCCGGCGCGCGGCGGACTCGGGCGACGACCTGCCGATCGCGTGGCGGCACCGCAGCGAGCGCTACACCGAGAAGCTGGCCACCCCCGACACCAGCGTGGCCGACCTGGTCGGCGACATCGACCCGATCAAGGTGGCCGAGGGCCGCAGCCTCGGCGATCCGGAGACCATCGCCTTCGGCTTGATCCCGAGGGCACATCGGGGCATCGTCGCGATCAACGAGCTGCCCGACCTCGCCGAGCGCATCCAGGTGTCGATGCTCAACGTGATGGAGGAGCGCGACATCCAGGTTCGCGGGTACACGTTGCGGTTGCCGCTCGACGTCCTCGTGGTCGCCAGCGCCAACCCCGAGGACTACACCAACCGCGGCCGGATCATCACCCCGCTCAAGGACCGGTTCGGCGCCGAGATCCGTACGCACTACCCTCTCGAGCTCGAGGCGGAGGTCGGCGTCATCACCCAAGAGGCGCACCTGGCCGCCGAGGTGCCTGAGTACCTGATCCAGGTGTTGGCACGGTTCGCCCGTTATCTGCGCGAGTCGCGGTCGATCGACCAGCGCTCAGGGGTTTCGGCGCGCTTCGCGATCGCCGCGGCCGAGACCGTCGCCGCGGCCGCGCGTCACCGGTCGGCGGTGCTCGGGGAACAGGAGCCGGTGGCCCGCGTGGTCGACCTGGGCTCGGTCGTCGACGTGCTGCGCGGCAAGCTCGAGTTCGAGTCCGGCGAGGAGGGTCGCGAGCAGGCGGTGCTCGAGCACTTGCTGCGTCGGGCCACCGCGGACACCGCGCAGCGGCTGCTCGGCGGCATCGACGTCGGACCGCTGGTGGTCGCGATCGAGAACGGCTCGGCCGTCACCACCGGTGAGCGGGTCTCGGCGCGCGAGGTGCTGGCCGCGGTGCCGGAGGTGCCCGCGATCGCCGAGATCCAGAAGCGACTTGACGCGAAGTCCGACGGGCAGCGAGCGGCCGCGGTGGAGCTGGCACTCGAGGCGCTGTATCTGGCCAAGCGGATAGACAAGGTGTCCGACGAGGGCGAAACGACCTATGGCTAGACACATCTCGCGGTATTCGCGATACACCGGCGGGCCCGACCCGCTGGCGCCCCCGATCGATCTGCGCGAGGCACTCGAGCAGATCGGCCAGGATGTGATGGAGGGCAGTTCGCCGCGCCGCGCGCTGTCGGAGATGTTGCGCCGCGGCACCAAGAACATGCGCGGCGCCGACAAACTCGCCGCCGAGGCCAACCGTCGTCGCCGGGAGTTATTGGCTCGCAACAACCTCGACGGCACACTGGCCGAGGTCAAGAAGCTCCTCGACGAGGCGGTGCTCGCCGAACGCAAAGAGTTGGCGCGTGCCCTCGACGACGACGCGCGGTTCAACGAGATGCGCATCGAGTCGCTGCCGCCGTCGCCTGCCAAGGCCGTCCAGGAGCTGTCGGACTACGAATGGCGAAGCCCCGAGGGACGCGAGAAGTACGAGCAGATCAAGGATCTGCTCGGCCGCGAGATGCTCGACCAGCGGTTCGCGGGTATGAAGCAGGCGCTGGAGAACGCCACCGACGAGGACCGGCAGCGGGTCAACGAGATGCTCGACGACCTCAACGAGTTGCTGGACAAGCACGCCAAGGGCGAGGACTCCCAAGAAGACTTCGACGACTTCATGAACAAGCACGGCGAGTTCTTCCCGGAGAACCCGCGCAATGTCGACGAACTGCTGGATTCACTGGCCCAACGTGCGGCGGCCGCCCAGCGCTTCCGCAACAGCCTGAGCGCCGAGCAGCGCGCCGAGCTGGATGCGTTGGCGCAACAGGCATTCGGTTCTCCCTCGCTGATGAACGCGCTGAACCGCCTCGACTCCCATCTGCAGGCGGCCCGGCCCGGGGAGGACTGGGGCGGTTCGTCGAACTTCTCCGGGGACAACCCGCTCGGCATGGGTGAGGGCGCTCAGGCGATGGCCGACATCGCCGAACTCGAGCAGTTGGCCGAGGCGCTGTCGCAGAGTTATGCCGGGGCCACGATGGAGGATGTCGACCTCGACATGCTGGCCCGCCAGCTGGGTGAGGACGCCGCCGTCGATGCGCGCACGCTGGCCGAGCTGGAACGGGCACTGATGGACCAGGGGTTCCTGGACCGCGGGTCCGATGGCCAGTGGCGGCTGTCGCCCAAGGCGATGCGCCAGCTCGGGCAGACGGCGCTGCGCGATGTGGCGCAACAGCTTTCGGGTAGGCACGGTGAGCGTGACACCCGCAGGGCGGGCGCGGCCGGCGAGCTGACGGGCGCGACCCGGCCGTGGGCGTTCGGCGACACCGAGCCGTGGAACGTGACGCGCACCCTCACCAACGCGGTGCTGCGCCAAGCCGGGAATCCGGAACGGAGCCCGAGCTCACCCATTCAGATCACGGTCGAGGACGTCGAGATCTCCGAGACCGAGACGCGTACCCAGGCGGCGGTGGCGCTGCTGGTCGACACGTCGTTCTCCATGGTGATGGAGAACAGGTGGCTGCCGATGAAGCGCACCGCGCTGGCGCTGAACCATCTCGTCAGCACGCGGTTCCGGTCGGATGCGTTACAGATCATCGCGTTCGGACGCTATGCCCGAACCGTGACGGCCGCCGAGCTCACCGGCCTGGAGGGCGTGTACGAGCAGGGCACGAACCTGCACCATGCGCTCTCGTTGGCCGCGCGCCATCTGCGTCGTCACTCCAACGCCCAGCCGGTGGTGCTCGTCGTCACCGACGGGGAGCCGACGGCACACTTGGAGCGCGGCGCGAACGACGACCGCTCTTCTGCTGTGTTCTTTGATTACCCGCCGCATCCGAGGACGATCGCCCACACGGTCAAGGGCTTCGACGAGGTCGCCGCGCTCGGCGCGCAGGTGACGATCTTCCGGCTGGGCAACGATCCGGGGCTGGCCCGGTTCATCGACCAGGTGGCGCGGCGGGTGGAGGGCCGCGTGGTGGTGCCCGACCTCGACGGGCTGGGCGCCGCGGTTGTCGGCGACTATCTGAGGTCTCGCCGACGACGTTGACGCCGGTGGGATCAGGTGGCCTTGCGCTTCTTGCGCTTGACGCCGACTCGGCCCCACAGGGAGAAGCCGCGGATGCACACGCACGGCGCGCCAGGCGAGCCCTCACCCTCCACGGACCGGTCGAAGGTGCCCATCACACCGACGCCACGCAGGTCGACGTTGACCTCCGGCGGCACCAGGATCGTCTGGCCGCCGAAGATCGAGTACGAGTGGATTTCCACCTCCGGTGAGGTGAAGTCGGCGTACCGCAAATCCACCACTCCGCCGCCGAAGAGGGCGAACGTGGTCATCCGCCTCGGCACGTTCCAGCGACCGCGGCGCTCGAAGCCGCTCATGATCGCCAGCAGCATCGTCGACGGCGCAGGCCGGCACGGGCCGCCGCTGCGCCCCCGGGTGATCGCGCCGGGCAGGTCAGCCGACAAACGGTCCAGCTCGTCGTACGTCTGCGCGGCATACGCCCTGGTCAGACGGTCCTCGTACTCGTTGAGTTGAAGTCGGCCCTGGGCGGCGGCATCAGTGAGCAGCTGTGCCACCTGAATTCGATCGGTGTCAGCAGCACGCATCGGACCGCTCCGCGACGCTGGATTGCTCATCGGATACGAGCGTACGACGAACCGTGGCACATGCAAGCAAGTAGGCCAAACTGTGCCCTGACTCGCGAGGGCGAAGAATCTAGATGGGCGAACTTATTGCCCGGCTGCCAGAAATTCGGCGAACCCGAGCACGCCCGTCCGATTCTGCGGAACCAGATTGGCGCCCGACCGCAATGCCTTCCCGATTCGTCCAGGCACGGGCACCGGAAGGGTCCGGCGCCGGCTCGCCGTGGCCTGGAGATACATGCGCGCCAACTCCGGGTGGGTGTGCACCTCGGGCCCACCGACGTCGGGCGCCCTGCCCGCCGGTTCGGTGCCGGCCAGTTCCACCAGCCGAGCCGCGACGTCGGCGGTGTCGATGGGCTGAAACCGAACCCCGCGAAACGTCCACATCACGGGGGAGTACCGCTGCAGCGCGAAGATCGTGTGGATCAGATCGTGGAACTGTGTCGCCCGCAGCACCGTGTGGCCGACGCCGGACGCCTCGAGGACCTGTTCGGCGCGCAGCTTCGTGCGGTAGTACGGCAGCGGAATGCGGTCGATGCCGACGATCGACACGTGCACGATGTGCGCGACGCCGGCCCGGCGGGCCGATGCCACGAGGTTGCGCATCGCCGTGACGTCCTTGTCGCCGATCGGTTGCGTCGCGCAGTTGACCACGACCTCGATACCGTCGACCGCCGCGTCCAGGCCCACACCCGTGGCCAGGTCGGCCTGGGCCCAGTGCACACCGGTGTATCCCACATGGCTTTTGCGGCTCAGCGCCCGAACGTCGTGGCCGGCGTCGATCGCCTCCGGTACCACGCGGTGGCCCAGTGTGCCCGTTGCCCCGGTGACGAGAACCGTACGTGACATCAGTGCACCCACCTCGGCTGGCGCTTCTCGAGGAAAGCGAGCATGCCTTCGCGAGCCTCCTCGGAGACAAACAACTGGGCGCTCTGCGCGGTGAGCTCCTCGGCGCGACGGTCGAAGGATTCCAGGATGGGCGCTGTGACCAACGCCTTCGAGGTCGCCAACCCCTGCGGCGACGCCTTGCCGATCGCGGCGGTCAACTCGGCGACGGTGGCATCGACATCGTCGGAGGCGATCGTGATCAGCCCCATGTCGGCCGCCTCCGCGGCTCCGAACTTCTCGCCTGTGACGAAGTAGCGGCTCGCCGCGCGACCGGTCATCCTGGGTAGCAGGGTCAGCGAGATGATCGAGGGCGCGACACCGATGCGTGCTTCGGTCAGCGCGAACGTGCTTCGGCGGCCGGCCACCACGATGTCGCATGCGCCGACCAGCCCGAGACCGCCGGCGCGGACGTGCCCGTCGATGGCGCCCACCACCGGGACCGGCAGCTCGAGGATGCGGCGCAGCAGCCGGGTCATCTCACGGGCTCGGTCGACGGCCAGGTCACCCGGATCCCGCCCGGCGGCTTCACTGAGATCGGCTCCCGCACAGAATGTCCCGCCGGTATGACCCAGTACGACGACCCGCACGTCGGCATCGGCGACGGCGTCGGTGAAGCCCTGGTGCAGCTGTTCGACCAGCGCGGTCGACAAGGCGTTGCGGTTGTCCGGTGAGTCGAGGGTGAGTCGGGCGACGGCCCCGTCGACCGCATAACCGACCAGTGCGCTCATCAGTACGGCCCCATCAGTAGGAACGGGGCAGCCCGAGCGAGGTCTGCGCGATGAAGTTCAGGATCATCTCCCGGCTGACCGGCGCGATGCGGGCGAGCTTCGACGCCGTGACCGCGGCGGCGATGCCGTACTCCTTGGTCAGGCCGTTGCCGCCCATCGACTGCACCGCTTGATCGACCGCGCGCACCGAGGCCTCACCTGCGGCGTACTTGGCCATGTTCGCCGCCTCGGCGGCACCGACGTCGTCTCCCGCGTCGTAGAGCGATGCCGCCTTCTGCATCATCAGCTTCGCCAGTTCGATCTCGATATGGTTCTGCGCCAACGGGTGCGACAGCCCCTGGTGGGCGCCGATCGGTGTCTTCCAGACCTGACGGGTCTTGACGTAGTCGATGGCTTTGTTGATCGCGAACCGGCCCATACCGACCGCGCTCGCGGCGCCCATGATGCGCTCGGGGTTCAAGCCGGCGAACAGCTGCGCGATCGCGGCGTCCTCGGAGCCGACCAACGCGTCGGCGGGCAGCCGGACCTCATCGAGGAAGAGCTGGAACTGGTTCTCCGGGCTGACCAGTTCCATCTCGATCTTGGTCGCGCTCAACCCTTTTGTGTCGGTCGGCACGATGAACAGCGCCGGGCGAAGAGATTCGGATTTGTGGGCTCCCTCTTTATAGGCACGGCCGACGACGAGCACCGCCTGCGCTTGATCGACGCCGGAGATGTACACCTTCTGCCCGGACAGGATCCAGTCGGCGCCGTCGCGGCGCGCGGTGGTGGTGATGCGGTGGCTGTTGGAGCCGGCGTCGGGTTCGGTGATCGCGAACGCCATCGTGATCGACCCGTCGGCGATGCCGGGCAGCCAACGCTTCTTCTGGTCGTCGGTGCCGAACTTGGCGATGATGGTGCCGTTGATCGCGGGCGAAACGACCATCAGCAACAACGGGCAGCCCGCCGCCGACATCTCCTCCATCACGATCGACAACTCATACATGCCTGCGCCGCCGCCACCGTACTCCTCGGGCAAATTCACCCCGATGAACCCGAGTTTGCCTGCCTCCGACCATAACTCGTCGGTGTGTTCGTCGGCGCGCGCCTTCTCCAGGTAGTAGTCCTGGCCGAAGTTCGCGGCCATCGCGGCGACCGACTTGCGTAACGCCTGCTGCTCTTCGCTCTCGACGAAACTGCTCACTGTTCTCCTTCGGATCGGGCGACGACTCGGGCGATGACGAATCCGACGTCGACTTGTTGACCGGGTTCGACGTTGAGTTCGGCGAGCACACCGTCGCTGGGTGCGGTGACGGTGTGCTCCATCTTCATGGCTTCCAACCACACCAGCGGTTGGCCTGCGGTGACGGTGTCGCCGGCCGCGGCGCCGACGCGCAGCACCGAACCGGGCATCGGCGCCAACAACGAGCCGTGTGCGACGGTGTCGTCGGGGTTCCCGAACCGCGGTTTGGCGATGAGATGAACCGGGCCCGAGGGTGAGTCGACGAACACGTCCTGGCCGTAGCGTGCCACATCGAACGGTCGGTCCACGCCCGCCACGGTGAGCACGACCCGCGTCGGTGATGCCGAAAGGAGCGACACGTCGTCGTGGTCGGGCAACTCGAGACCCGAGCGGGTGAACCGGTATCGGACGTCGTGCTCGGTGCCGCCGATGTCCGCGTACCGCTTGATCTGGTGGCCCGACGCCAGATTGCGCCAACCGCTGGGGGCCGCCGCGAATGCCGTCGCAGCGCTGCGGTTCTCGGCCGCATCGGCCAGGGCGGCGGCCACTGCCGACAACGCGACCGTACGGTCGTCGGTGAGCGGTGCCGACAATGCTCCCAGCCCGTGGGTGTCGAAGAACGCGGTGTCGGTGGCGCCGTCGAGGAACGCCGGATGACGAAGCACGTTGACGAGCAGATCACGGTTGGTGCGCACGCCGTGAATGCGACTGCGCAACAGTGCATCGGCGAGGATGGTGGCCGCCTGGCGACGGCGGGGCGCATAGGAGATCACCTTGGCCAGCATCGGGTCGTAGAAGATCGACACCACCGATCCGTCGACCACCCCGGAATCCACCCGGACGTTGGCCGGGACCTCGAACCGGCGCACGGTGCCCGCCTGCGGCTGCCAGCCCTTCGCCGGATCCTCGGCGTAGAGGCGCGCCTCGATGGCATGGCCCCGTGATTGCGGCGGTTCGGCGTCGAGCCTGCCCCCGTCGGCGACAAGCAGTTGCAGTTGCACCAGATCCAGGCCGGTGGTTTCTTCGGTCACCGGGTGTTCGACCTGCAGCCGGGTGTTCATCTCGAGGAAGTAGAAGTCGCCGGACGCGTCGGCCATGAACTCCACGGTGCCCGCTCCGGTGTAGCCGATCGCAGACGCGGCCAGCCGCGCGGCATCGAACAGCTTGGCGCGCATACCCGGTGTGCGCTCGACGAGCGGCGAGGGCGCCTCTTCGATGATCTTCTGGTGGCGCCGCTGGATCGAGCACTCTCGTTCGCCGACCGCCCAGACGGTGCCGTGTTCGTCAGCGAGCACCTGAACCTCGACATGGTGCCCGCTGGCCAGGTAGCGCTCGCAGAACACCGTCGGGTCGCCGAATGCGGATGCCGCCTCCCTGCGGGCGGCTTCGACTTGGCCCGGCAACTCCGACAACTCACGCACCACGCGCATACCGCGGCCCCCGCCGCCCGCCGAAGCCTTGATCAACACGGGCAATTGGTCGGAGGTCACGCCGTCGGGGTCCAGCTCGTCGAGTACGGGGACACCCGCGGCGGCCATCATCTTCTTCGCCTCGATCTTGCTGCCCATCGCGGCCACCGCTGCGGGTGGCGGTCCGATCCACGTCAGACCCGCCTCACCTACCGCGCGCGCGAAATCGGCGTTCTCCGACAAGAATCCGTATCCCGGATGGACGGCGTCGGCGCCTGAAGCCGCAGCCGCGGCGATCAGCTGATCGGCGTCGAGGTATCCGGTGCGGCCGCTCAGGCGTACCCGCGCGTCGGCCTCGCCGACATGCGGGGAGTGCTCGTCGGGGTCGGTGTAGACGGCGACCGTGCCGATGCCGAGTCTCCTGCATGTCGCGAACACCCGACGGGCGATCTCGCCGCGGTTGGCGACCAGAACTCGAGTGATCATGTGCTTCTCCCGCGCCGAGTCTGAAGATGTGATCGAGACATCCGGGAGATATCGCGCATAAGTTCAGTTTCGGGGGAGGAGGACATCGCGCTCACATCCGGAAGACGCCGAAGTTCGACGTCCCCTCGATCGGGCCAGTGGCAATGGCGGACAGACACATTCCAAGGACGGTGCGCGTGTCGCGGGGATCGATCACTCCGTCGTCGTAGAGCCTGCCCGACAGGAACATCGGAAGCGACTCGGCGTCGATCTGTGCTTCCACCGCGGCCCGCAGCGCGGCGTCGGCGTCCTCGTCCACGGCCTGGCCGCGGGCCTCGGCGGCAGCGCGGCTGACGATCGACAGCACTCCCGCCAGCTGTGTTCCGCCCATCACCGCGGACTTGGCGCTGGGCCAGGCGAACAGGAACCGCGGGTCGTACGCGCGGCCGCACATTCCGTAGTGACCCGCGCCGTACGAGGCTCCGATCAGCAGCGAGATGTGCGGCACGGTCGAGTTCGACACAGCGTTGATCATCATCGAGCCGTGTTTGATCATGCCGCCTTCCTCGTACTTGCGGCCGACCATGTATCCGGTCGTGTTGTGCAGGAACAACAGTGGGGTGTTCGAGCGGTTCGCCAGCTGGATGAACTGGGTGGCCTTCTGCGACTCCTCGCTGAACAGGACGCCGCGCGCGTTGGCCAGGATGCCGATCGGGTAGCCGTAGAGCCTGGCCCACCCCGTCACCAGTGACGAGCCGTACATCGGCTTGAACTCATCGAATTCCGACCCGTCGACGACGCGGGCGATCACATCGCGCGGATCGAACGGGATGCGCAGATCCGCGGGCACGATCCCGACCAGTTCTTCGGCGTCGTAGAGGGGTTCGACGACCGGTGCGGGCTTCGGGCCTCGCTTGTGCCAGTTCAGCCGGGCGACGACGCGCCGTCCGATGCGGATGGCGTCGGCCTCGTCGAGCGCGAAGTAGTCGGCCAGACCCGAGGTGCGGGCGTGCATTTCGGCTCCGCCGAGAGACTCGTCGTCGGCTTCTTCGCCGGTGGCCATCTTCACCAACGGCGGCCCGGCCAGAAACACCTTGGACCGCTCCTTGATCATCACGACGTGGTCGGACATGCCGGGGATGTAGGCCCCACCTGCGGTCGAGTTGCCGAACACCAGGGCGACGGTCGGAATGCCGGCCGCGGACAACCTGGTCAGGTCGCGGAACATCTGCCCGCCGGGGATGAAGATCTCCTTCTGTGTCGGCAGGTCCGCCCCACCGGACTCCACCAGAGAGATCAGCGGCAGCCGGTTCTGTAACGCAATCTGGTTGGCGCGCAGGATCTTCTTCAACGTCCACGGGTTGCTGGTGCCGCCCTTGACGGTGGGATCGTTGGCGACGAGCAAGCATTCGACGCCCTCGACCGCGCCGATGCCGGTGACCACGCTGGCGCCGACGGTGAAGTCGCTGCCCCACGCGGCGAGCGGGCTCAGCTCCAGAAACGGTGAGTCGGGGTCGATCAGCAGCTCGATGCGCTCGCGGGCGGTCAGCTTGCCGCGGTCGTGGTGCCGCTGCACATACTTCTCGCCGCCGCCTGCCAGCGCTTTGGCGTGTTCGGTGTCGAGCTCGGCGATCTTGGCGGTCATCGCGGCCGCCGCCTCACCGAACGTGGGCGATGCGGCGTCGAACGTGGATCGAAGAGCGGTCATGACTGGAATCCCAACGTCTTGGCGGCCAGGGAGGTGAGTATTTCGGTTGTGCCGCCACCGATCCCGAGGATCCGCATGTCGCGGTACTGACGTTCGACCTCGGACTCGGCCATGTAGCCCATGCCGCCGAACAGTTGGACGGCCTGGTTGGCCACCCATTCGCCGGCCTCGACGGCGGTGTTCTTGGCGAAGCACACTTCGGCGATCAAGTTGGTCTCACCATGGATCTGCCGTTCGACGACGTGGCGGGTGTACACCCGTGCCACGTCGATCCGCCGCGCCATCTCGGCCAGCGTGTTCTGGACCTGCTGTCGTGAGATCAGCGGGCGGCCGAAGGTTTCCCGGTTTCGGCACCACTCGACGGTGAGGTCGAGGCAGCGTTGCGCGCCGGCGTAGGCCTGCGCGGCGAGTCCGACCCGTTCGGAGACGAACGCCGCCGCGATCTGCAGGAAGCCCGAGTTCTCCGCGCCGACGAGGTTGGCGGCGGGGACCCGAACGTCGGTGTAGGACAGTTCGGCGGTATCCGAGGAGCGCCAGCCCATCTTGTCCAGCTTGCGGGTGACTTGAAATCCGGGAGTCCCCTTGTCCACGACAATCAACGAGATTCCAGCCGCGCCCGGCCCGCCGGTGCGCACCGCGGTCACGACGTAGTCGGCGCGCACACCCGACGTGATGTACGTCTTGGCGCCGTTGATGATGTAGTCCTCGCCGTCGCGATCTGCGCGGGTGGTCAGGTGTCCGACGTCCGAGCCGCCGCCCGGTTCGGTGATCGCGAGGCTGCCGATCTTCTCGCCGCGCAGAGTGGGCCGCACATACGTGTCGATCAAGCGCTCGTCGCCCGAAGCGATCATGTGCGGCACGGCAATTCCCGAGGTGAACAGCGAGGCGAACACTCCACCGGGTGAGCCCGCGTAATGCATCTCCTCGCAGATCACCACCGCGTCGACCCCGTCGCCGCCGCCCCCGCCGACCGCCTCGGGGAAACCGGCGCCCAGCAGCCCGGCCTGGCCGGCCTTGAGGTGCAGGTCGCGCGGCAGCTCGCCGTCGCGTTCCCACTCGTCGACATGGGGAAGCACCTCACGCTCGACGAACGTGCGCACGGTCTTGCGCAGTTGTTCGCGTTCGGGAGTGTGCCAAATGCTCACGCCAACAGCTCCTCTGGGATATCGACGATCCTGCTGCGCAGCCATTCGCCGAGCCCCTTCGCCTGCGGATCGAACCGTGCCTGGTAGGCGACACCCTCGCCGAGGATGTCTTCGATGACGAAGTTGACCGCGCGGAGGTTGGGCAGCACGTAGCGCGAGACCGGCAGATCCGCTGTCTCGGGCAGGAGTTCGCGCAACTTGTCGATAGTCAGCATGTGCGAGAGCCACCGCCACTGCCGGTCGGTCCTCACCCACACGCCGATGTTCGCGCTGCCGCCCTTGTCCCCGCTGCGGGCGCCGGCAACGAGGCCGAGAGGCGCGCGTCTCGTCTCGCCGAACGGAATCGGCTCGGGGAGGGCGGCCGGCGGCACGGGCCTCAGATCCAGAGTCTCCCCCGCGGGCGGTATCTCGACACGGGAACCGTCGGCGTGCACGGCGACGTGGGGCACCTCGGCGGCAGCGACGTAGGCCGGCTTGAACACGCCGTAGACCTGCCCTTGCGAGGGCGGGCTGGTGGCGTGGAAGCCCGGATAGCTCGCCAACGCGAGTTCGACTGCCGCGGAGGAGAACTGGCGGCCCACGTTTTCGGGATCGGGGTCACGGACCACGCAGCGCAACAGGGCGCTCGCGGCCTCTTCCGTGTCGGCGTCGAGGTGGTCGGTGCGCGCCAGGGTCCACTCGAGCTGGGCCGGTTTGACCGTCAGGGCCGTCTCGAGCTGGCGCCGCACCAATTCCGCCTTGGCCTCGATGTCGAGCCCCGTCAGGACGAGCGTCATCTCGTTGCGGAATCCGCCGATGCTGTTGAGCGAGACCTTCAGCGTGGGCGGCGGCGGCTCACCGCGCACACCGGAGATCCGCACCCGGTCCGGTCCGTCGCCGGACAGCTCGATGCTGTCGACGCGCAGCGTCGCGTCGGGGTTGGCGTAGCGCGCCCCGCCGATCTCGTACAGCAGTTGTGCTGTGACGGTGTCGACGGTGACCGCGCCGTCGGTGCCCGGGTGTTTGGTGATGACCGAGGAACCGTCCGAATGGATCTCGGCGAGCGGAAACCCCGGCCGGGTCAAAGCGCCGAGATCGGGAAAGTCGCGGGCGAAGAACGCGTAGTTGCCGCCGGTGGCCTGGGCGCCGCATTCGATGACATGGCCGGCCGCGACCGCGCCGGCGAGCCGGTCGTAGTCGGTGCGATCCCACCCGTGGTGTGCCGCGGCCGGCCCGACAGTCACGGACGCGTCGGTCACGCGCCCGGTCACCACCACGTCGGCGCCGGAGTCGAGGCACTCGGCGATGCCCCAGGCGCCCAGGTAAGCATTGGCTGCCAGGACCGAGCCGAACTCGAACTCGTCCGCGCGCTCGAGCAGGTCGTCACCCTCGACGTGTGCCACGTTGACCGTCAATCCCAACCGGTCTGCGAGCGCCCGCACCGCGTCGGCGAGCCCGGCCGGGTTGAGCCCGCCGGCGTTGGTGACGATGCGCACACCCCGGTCGAGTGCCAGGCCGAGGCACTCCTCGAGCTGGGCCAGGAACGTCTTGGCGTAGCCGCGGTCAGCGGACTTGGCGCGGTCGCGCGCCAGGATCAGCATCGTGAGCTCTGCGAGATAATCGCCGGTCAGGTAGTCGAGATCGCCGCCGGTGAGCATCTCGCGCATGGCCGCGAGCCGGTCGCCATAGAACCCCGAGCAGTTGCCGATCCGGACCGGACCACGTGCGGAGATCACGCGGGCTCCCTTCGTCGCGGACACTGCCAACCAACCGGTAGGTTAACGATGACCAGCGGTACCGCGTCAAGGTTCGGGGCATCGACTTCCGCTGTTTTGGAGGCTACGCAGGTCGTTGGCTATCCTGAAAGACACTTGCCGGCGCCTAACCGCGCGCACGGCGCCAGACTCACCCCTCAAGAGGAGATCTCGACCATGGCTGTGCCCAAGCGCAGGATGTCGCGCGCGAACACCCGTAGCCGGCGCGCGCAGTGGAAGGCCAAGCGCACGGAACTCGTGGGCGTCAACGTCGCCGGTCAGCAGCACAAGGTGCCGCGCCGACTGCTCAAGGCCGCCCGCCTCGGCCTGATCGACCTCGACCGCCGCTAACCCGGCGCCGGGCGCACCGGGTCCCGGCGCGCCTCTCAGGTCACTCTCAGACAGGGGGTTGACACTGTGGCTGTGCGCATACTTGTCGTCGACGACGATCGCGCGGTGCGCGAGTCGCTGCGCCGTTCGCTCTCATTCAACGGATACTCAGTAGAACTGGCCGGGGACGGCGTCGAGGCGCTGGAACGAATCGCCAGCGATCGGCCCGATGCCCTGGTGCTCGATGTGATGATGCCGCGCCTGGACGGCCTCGAGGTGTGCCGTCAGCTCCGCAGCACCGGTGATGACCTGCCGATCCTGGTTTTGACAGCGCGCGACTCCGTCTCCGAACGGGTCGCGGGTCTCGACGCCGGAGCCGACGACTACCTGCCCAAGCCCTTCGCGCTCGAAGAGTTGTTGGCCCGGATGCGGGCGCTGTTGCGTCGCACGGGCCCCGACGACGGCGTGGAGTCGGCCGCGATGACCTTCTCCGACCTGACGCTCGATCCTGTCACCCGCGAGGTCACCAGGGGGCAACGTCAGATCAGCCTGACCCGCACCGAATTCGCGCTTCTCGAGATGCTGATCGCCAATCCGCGCCGGGTGCTGACGCGCAGTCGCATCCTCGAAGAGGTGTGGGGCTTCGACTTTCCGACGTCCGGTAATGCCCTCGAGGTGTACGTCGGTTACCTGCGCCGCAAGACCGAAGCCGAAGGAGAGCCGCGACTGATCCACACCGTACGCGGAGTGGGTTATGTGCTGCGCGAAACACCTCCCTGATGTCTGTTCCGAATTACGGGGCTGTGCCCCAACCCGAATCGCCTCGACCGCCGTCGAGAACCAGTTCGGTGTCGCTGCGGTGGCGCGTGATGCTGCTGGCGATGTCGATGGTGGCGATGGTCGTCGTCCTCACCACGGTGGCGGTCTGGGCGGTGGTGTCGCGCGCGTTGTACGACGACGTCGACAACCAACTGCGCAACCGGGCGCGGTTGCTCATGGAAAGCGGCTCGCTGCAAGCCGATCCGAGTAAGGCCATCGAGGGCACCGCGTACTCGGACGTCAACGCGATGCTGGTGATCCCCGGCCGAGCGATCTTCACGGCCAACCAACAGGGGCAGACGCTGCCCCTGGGCGAGCCCGAAAAGGCCGTCCTGCGAGGGGATCTGATCATGTCGCTGCGCACCGTCGATCATCAGCGGGTGCTCGCGATGCACCTGTCCAACGACAGCTCGCTGTTGATCTCCAAGAGCATGGTCCCCACCGCCGCGCTGCTCCGACGGTTGAGCACCGTGCTGATCATCGTCGGCGGGATCGGGGTTGCGGTTGCCGCGATCGCGGGTGGTGCCGTCGCGCGTGCGGGCCTACGTCCTGTGGCGCGGTTGACCCAGGCCGCCGAGCGCGTCGCGCGCACCGATGACCTGCGGCCTATACCGGTCTTCGGCAGCGACGAACTCGCCCGTCTCACCGAGGCGTTCAACATGATGTTGCGCGCGCTGGCGGAGTCGCGCGAACGCCAGGCCCGCCTCGTGACCGATGCCGGCCATGAGCTGCGCACCCCGCTGACGTCATTGCGCACGAACGTCGAGCTGTTGATGGCGTCGATGGCACCCGGTGCGCCGCGGTTGCCGGAGGACGAGATGGCCGAACTGCGGGCCGACGTGATCGCCCAGATCGAGGAATTGTCCACACTGGTGGGTGATCTGGTGGACCTGACGCGAGATGACGCGGGTGTCACCGTGCACGAGACGGTCGACGTCGCCGAGATCGTGGACCGGTCGCTGGAACGAGTTCGCCGCCGCCGCAACGACATCGAGTTCGAGGCGACGACCACACCGTGGCTGGTCTACGGTGACTCGGCCGGCTTGGCGCGCGCCGTGCTCAACCTGCTCGACAATGCCGCGAAATGGAGCCCTCCCGGCGGACTGGTGACGGTCCGACTGATGCAGATCGACGCGATGAACGCCGAGTTGGTGGTCTCCGACTACGGCCCCGGCATTCCGCCCCAGGAGCGTCCGCTCGTGTTCGAGCGGTTCTACCGGTCCACAACGGCCCGGTCGATGTCGGGCTCGGGCCTCGGGTTGGCGATCGTGAAGCAGGTCGTGCTCAAACACGGCGGTTCGCTGCGAATCGAAGACACCGTTGCGGGCGGGCAACCACCCGGTACATCGATGCACGTGGTACTGCCGGGGCGGCCCGCGCATGAGCACGCCGCCGAGTGGGTCGTTCCCCGACACGCCCCTGCCGAGTAGCCCGGCGCGGGGACGAATGTCAACGATGATTGTCAGCGGCGGGAATGGGGGAACGAAGTTTGGGTATCAACCGAACGTTCTCTAAGTGGATTCTCAGCCCGGCGGGGCACTGTTGACCTGAGTCGAACGTTGTCCATTTGGCCGGAACACGCCAAGAACGAGGGAAAAGGAAGAGCCCGAGCGACATGACGAACCACCCCAGGTATTCGCCGCCCCCGCCGCCCGGCCGCCGGCCGATGGGCGCTGAGCACGGGACGCCCGGCTACCCTGGTGGCGCCCAGCGCCCCGGCCCGTACCAGCAGCAGCCCTACGACTGGCGCTATGCGACGCAGCATCAGGTGGCTCACCAGCATCCGACCCAGCAGCAGTTCCGTGCGCCTTACGATCCCTACCGCGGCGCGGCTCAGCCGCTGCCCGGTCAGCCGCCGCAAAAGCGTTCCCGCGCAGGGGCATTGACGGCTGGAGCGCTTGCCGTAGCGGTCGTGTCGGCCGGCATCGGCGGCGGGGTGGCGCTGCTGGCGCAGCCCGACCGGCCCTCGGCATCGTCATCGATCGACGGCGCGGCGCCCAGCGTGCCCGCCGCCAGCCTGCCGGTGGGTTCGGTGGAGCAAGTCGCGGCGAAGGTGGTTCCGAGCGTCGTCAAGCTCGAAACGGACATGGGGCGGGCATCCGAAGAGGGGTCGGGCATCATCCTGTCCACCGACGGATTGATCCTGACCAACAACCACGTGGTGTCGGCGGCCCAGGGCGGTCCCGGAGGCCCCGGTGGCCCCTCAACGGGCCCGGGCGGGGCCCAGACCAAGGTGACCTTCTCGAACGGTCGCAGCGCCCCGTTCACCGTCATCGGCACCGACCCGAGTAGCGACATCGCGGTAGTGAAGGCTCAGGGCGTCTCCGACCTCACCCCCATCACGATCGGTTCGTCGGCCAACCTGCAGGTGGGTCAGGACGTGGTCGCCGTCGGTTCACCGCTCGGCCTCGAGGGCACCGTCACGACCGGGATCATCAGCGCGCTGAACCGTCCGGTCGCCGCCAGCGGCGACGCTCGTAATCAGAACACCGTCCTGGACGCGATCCAGACCGATGCGGCGATCAACCCCGGAAACTCCGGTGGCGCACTGGTCAACATGAACGGTGAGCTGATCGGCGTCAACTCCGCCATCGCCACACTGGGCGCCGACGCCGGGCCTCAAGCGCAGAGCGGTTCGATCGGCCTCGGCTTCGCGATCCCGGTGGACCAGGCCAAGAGGATCGCCGACGAATTGATCAAAAACGGCACCGCGGCGCACGCCTCGCTGGGCGTGCAGGTCGGTAACGACGCGTCCATCGACGGCGCTCGGATCGTCGAGGTGACCGACGGTGGCGCTGCTGCCGCGGCGGGGCTGCCCAGCGGGGTCGTGGTCACCAAGGTCGACGACCGGGTGATCGGCAGCGCCGATGCGCTGGTCGCCGCCATCCGCTCCAGGGCGCCTGGGGAAAAGGTCACGCTGTCGTATCTCGACCCGTCGGGCAAGCCGAAGTCGGTCCAGGTCACGCTGGGTAAGGCACAGCAGTGATGACGCCGACCGACGTGAGCACCCTGAGAGTGGCCGCGCCGCTGTCACGGGCCGCATATACGGTTGCAGTCATGGAGCAGCCAGGGGAGTTGGTGGGCCGAGCACTGGTCGTCGTGGTCGACGACCGCACCGCACACGGCGACGAAGAGGACCACAGCGGTCCGCTGGTCACCGAACTGCTCACGGAGGCCGGGTTCGTCGTCGACGGGGTCGTCGTCGTGTCGTCCGACGAGGTCGAGATTCGCAACGCTCTGAACACCGCGGTCATCGGCGGGGTGGACCTCGTGGTGTCGGTCGGCGGAACGGGTGTCACCCCCCGCGACGTGACGCCCGAAGCCACCCGCGACATTCTCGACCGTGAACTGCTCGGCATCTCGGAGGCCTTGCGCGCCTCGGGGTTGTCCGCGGGGATGATCGATGCGGGCGTTTCCCGTGGCCTCGCCGGCATCTCGGGCAGCACCCTGGTGGTCAACCTTGCCGGTTCCCGCGCGGCGGTCCGCGACGGCATGGCGACCCTCAATCCGCTCGCGGTCCAGATCATCGGCCAGCTATCGAGCCTCGACATCTGACCCGACTCGCCGAAAGATCGGAAATGTGATCTTAATCACAATCGGGCGTCCCCGTGGGTGAGCGGCCGAAGCCTGACCGCGAATCGATCGATGACGTGTTCGGCGAGGTCATCCCGAGAATTTCGGGCGATGAGCGCGACGACCCGACGGCCGACGAGGACGCCGAGCGCGAGCGTTGGATACGCGAAAATCGTCCGCCGCATCACAATTGACTCATCGAGCCGGTACGCGCGGCCAGCTTTGTCGCATTTTCAAGCGCAGCGGCGCCGGCCCTTTCCCCACCCGACCGATCGGTCCACGCTGCGCGCAGAAGACCGGCCGCCGACCAGTACCCGGCTGACTCCTCGGCAAACCGGCAGGTCCGGTAACGTTCCGCACTCGTACAGCGATCTCCCGTTGCCGGGTTCCTGCCCGACCGTTATGTTCCTCGTGTCGCAAACGATGAACAGCACGTAACAGCGACAAGTGAGATCTCTCGTCTGGTCGCAGAGGCTTCGCGCCGCTGGGACCAGAGGTGTGCCAGGCGCCAACTGCAGAGCACGGTGAGCCGTAGGCTGACCGCCGACATAGCTAGGGAGATTATGAAGGTTTTGGGTCGGGTGCTGATGGCGCTGGTTTTGGCGATTGCCGGAGCCCTCGCGTCGTTGTTCGTGAGTTCGGGCACCTCTCACGCGGGGTTGGACAATGAGTTGAGCCTGGTTGACGGCAAGGATCGGACGCTGACGATTCAGCAGTGGGACACCTTCCTCAATGGTGTGTTTCCTCTTGACCGCAACCGGCTGACTCGTGAGTGGTTCCACAGTGGCCGGGCGAAGTACATTGTGGCCGGTCCGGGTGCTGATGAGTTCGAGGGCACCCTGGAGCTGGGCTATCAGATCGGCTTCCCGTGGTCGCTGGGCGTGGGTATCAACTTCAGCTACACCACCCCGAACGTGCTTTTCGACCAGGCGCCGCTCAACCCGGCGGGGTATCTGGACCCCAATAACGGCTTCATCACCACCCCGAACTTCTTCCCGGGTGTGTCGATCAGCGCCGATCTCGGTAACGGCCCGGGTATCCAGGAGGTTGCGACCTTCTCGGTGGACGTGGCCGGCGCCAACGGCGGTGTGGCGGTGTCCAATGCGCACGGCACGGTCACCGGCGCTGCCGGTGGTGTGTTGTTGCGTCCGTTCGCGCGACTGATCTCGTCGTCCGGTGACAGCGTCACCACCTACGGCGAGCCGTGGAACATGAACTGACAGACGCTCTCCCGAGCAA
>NZ_LZSW01000052.1:0-25577 GCF_001665615.1 Mycobacterium sp. 852014-52144_SCH5372336 | reverse complement strand
CGCCGACCGACTCAACGCACTCATCACCCAAGCAGCAGCATGAACCCCGAATGTTGCACCAACCACTTGACTTCGAATGGCGCCGACGTGTGTCGAGCCCACACTCGGCGACCTAGAGCCAAGCAATTCGCGCGTCGAGTCGAACCTCATCCGAATGCGGCCAACCCCTCGCCTGCATCGCGTCCCGTACGCGCGCGAGAAAGACATGCGGGCGGGTGCGCAAAATATCGCGACTCGCCCGGATGATCAGCCAGCGCTGACCCGCAAGTTCCGCCAGCCGGTCGATGTCGCGCGCATGCTGTGCGGGATCATCCCAATGCTGCGGACCGTCATATTCGACGCCGACCTTGAATTCCTCCCAGCCCATGTCGACGCGGCCGATGAAGGACCCGTACTCGTCAGCGACGAGGATCTGCGTTTGCGGCCTCGGAAATCCGGCGGCGAGCAGCAGCAGGCGTGTCCTGGTTTCCTGCGGCGACTCCGCGCCGCCGTCCATCAACTCGAGCACCCGCCGCAGCTGCACGATGCCGCGGGTGCCACGACGCGTTTCAGCGAGACACTCGACGTCGACCGGCTTGAGACCGGTAGCGTTCGCCAGCGCATCGACCCTGATGATCGCCGTCTCGAGCTGCCCCCGCGGCCAAGGTCGAACGCCGTTCGCACCGGCGTGGTCACCGGCATTCCATGGACGATGCCGATCTCCTCATCGCGCAGTTTCGCCCGCTGGATGGTGATTCCGTCGACAGCACAGGCCTCGCCACGAATCAATTCGGCGGGCAGGTTCTCGTCAATCCATCGGGATCCGTACAACGCCGCGGCGGATAGTCCGGCGATCGTGGCGTTTCGCCGGGACCACAGCCACGCAGCCACCGCCCGTCTCTCCGGCGTCAGCGTCACCCCTTTCGGCAGGTAGACATTGCGATAGACCATGTTGTGGCGGCTGACCAGTGTTCGCCTGGTCACCCCGCCTGCCGCCAACCGCTCGGTGCCGATGAACGGCAATGAATTCGTATCCATGCGGACACGGTCAGTACGGGGTCTCACACAATTCGGTCAGCGCGGCCCACGGAACGCTCGGGCTGTGGATACGCGCGTCGTTGTGAATCGGCGAGTGTGGCCTCGTGTCACGCCCGAGCCGGATAGGCGTGCGGGTAACCCACGTTCGCGGGGACTGAGGGACCGGGATGTGTCGTCCGGGTCACATACAGTGGCAGCGTGTTCGTGGCCTCCGAGGGCGCCGAAACCCGCGTCGTATACAGCGCATCCGATCTCGCAGCGGCAGCCCGCTGCGAGTACGCGCTGCTGCGCGCGTTCGACGCCAAGCTCGGGCGAGGTCCCGCCGTCGCGAGCGAGGACGAGCTGTTGGCCAGAACGGCTCAGCTCGGCGATGAGCATGAACAGCGACACCTCGATCTGCTGCGCGACGGGGCCGACGTCGCCATCATCGGCAGGCCCCCGTACACGGTCGACGGGCTGACCGCCGCCGCCGAGCAGACGCGTCGCGCTGTGGAGCGCCGCGCCGAGGTGATCTACCAGGCCGCGATGTTCGACGGCCGATTCGTCGGCTTCGCCGACTTCCTGATTCTGGAGCGGGACGCCGACGGTGAGCGGTATCGATTGCGCGACACCAAGCTCGCGCGCTCGGTGAAGGTCGAGGCGCTGCTGCAGTTGGCCGCCTACGCCGAAACACTCACGGCCGCGGGTGTGCCGGTGGCCGAGGAGGTCGATCTGATCCTGGGCGACGGCGCCACCGCGAGCTACCGCATCGACGAACTGCTCCCGGTCTATCGCCCGCGGCGCGAAGCCCTGCAGCGCCTGCTCGACGACCACTTCGCGTCGGGCGCGCCGGTCGACTGGGCCGACGACACCGTGCGCGCGTGTTTCCGCTGCCCGGAATGCGAGGCCCAGGTCCGCGCCGGCGACGACCTGTTGCTGGTGGCGAACATGCGGGTCAGCCAACGGGCGCGCCTGCTCGACGCCGGCATCAGCACCGTCGCCGAACTCGCGCGACACGAAGGACCGGTCGCCGAGCTTCCGGCCCGGACCCTCACCGCGCTGCGTGAGCAGGCCAGGCTGCAGCTGGCGCCGCGGGTGGACGGCAAGCCCCCGTATCAGATCGTCGAAGCCCAACCGTTGACCCTGCTACCCGACCCCGACAAGGGCGACCTGTTCTTCGACTTCGAAGGCGACCCGCTGTGGAGCGCCGACGGTCGCGAGTGGGGCCTGGAGTACATGTGGGGCGTGCTCGAGGTCGGCGGCGGTTTCCGGCCGCTGTGGGCGCACGACCGTCCGAGTGAGCGCAAGGCCCTTGTCGACTTCCTCAAGCTGGTGCGCCAGCGCCGCAAGCGGCATCCGAAGATGCACATCTACCACTACGCGGCGTACGAGAAGACGGCGCTTCTCCGGTTGGCCGGCCGCTATGGGGTCGGCGAGGACGAGGTCGACGACCTGCTGCGCAGCGGTGTTCTGGTCGACCTGTATCCGTTGGTGCGCAAGAGCATTCGCGTCGGCACGGAGAACTACAGCCTGAAGTCCCTGGAGCCGCTGTACATGGGCTCCGAACTGCGCACCGGCGACGTCACCACGGCCACGGAGTCGATCACGATGTACGCGCGGTTCTGTGAGCTGCGCGCCGAAGGTCGTCACGACGAAGCCGACAACATGCTCAAGAAGATCGAGGATTACAACCGCTACGACTGCCGATCGACACATCGGCTGCGCGACTGGCTGATCAAGATCGCAATCGAGTCGAGCGTCCCGCCGCTCGGGCCGCAGCCGGTCACCCAGAGCGTCGCCGTCGAGGACACCGATCACCTGGCGCGCACGCTGATGGACTTTGCCGGGGACGGTGTGGCCCAACGCAGTCCAGAGCAGACGGCCGTGGCATTGTTGGCCGCCGCGCGCGGATATCACCGCCGCGAGGACAAGCCGTTCTGGTGGGCGCATTTCGACCGCTTGAACAGTCCTGTCGACGAGTGGGGCGACACCAACGACGTGTTCCTGGTCGACGCCGACGGCGTGGCAGTGGTCAAGGACTGGCATCTGCCGTCGACGCGGGCCCGTAAACAGCAGCGCTGGCTGGAACTGACCGGGGCGCTGGAGGGCGGTGACGTCAGCAGAGAGGTGTTCGCACTGTATGAGCCGCCGTCGCCCGCGGGCATGGCGGACAACGCGGACCGGCGCGCGGCCGGCAACGCCGACGTCATCGAAGTCGACGACCCGCCCACCCGGGTGGTGATCTGCGAACGTGAGACCCCTGCCGGGACGTTCACGCAGACCCCGTTCGCGCTGACGCCGCGAAACATCGTTCCCAACAAAAAGTTACGTGAGGCCATCGACAGCGCGGCCGCCGAGGTCGCCGCTGCGCTACCGGATCTGCCGCGCACGGCGGTGGTCGATATCCTGCTGCGCCGGCCGCCGCGCACCTGCAGCGGCGCCCTTCTGCCCCGCACCGGCGATGTCACCGCCGACATCGCCGCCGCGGTGCTCGACCTGGACTCGTCATATTTGGCGGTGCACGGCCCACCCGGGACCGGCAAGACGTACACGGCCGCCCGGATCATCGCCCGCCTGGTCAACGACCACCAGTGGCGCGTCGGTGTCGTGGCGCAGTCACATGCGGTGGTGGAGAACCTCTTTCGCGACCTGATCAAGGCAGGCGTGGACCCCGAGCGCATCGCCAAGAAGGACTGCCCCGACGACGTCGGCTGTCGGGCGATCGACAAGGACGAGTATGCGGCGTTCATCGCCGACCACGCCGGCTGCGTCATCGGCGGCACCGCATGGGATTTCGCGAACGACACTCGCGTCCAGGCCCGCAGCCTGAACCTGCTGGTGATCGAGGAGGCGGGTCAGTACTGCCTGGCCAACACCATCGCGGTGGCCAGGGCGGCCGACAACCTGATGCTGCTGGGCGACCCGCAACAGCTGCCTCAGGTCAGCCAGGGCCACCATCCCGAGCCGGTCGACGCATCGGTGCTGGGCTGGCTGGTGCAGGAAAACCGCACTCTGCCCGAACAATTCGGCTACTTCCTCGACCGCTCCCACCGGATGCATCCCGCGGTGTGCGCCCCGGTATCCCGGCTCGCCTACGAGGGCAGGCTGCAGTCCGCGAACGGCCACCCGGCAGCGCGCCGCCTTCACGGACAAGCTCCCGGTGTACGTGTGGTGTCCATCCCCCACGACGGCAACTCCACGAGCAGCCCCGAAGAGGCCGAAGCCATCGTCGCGGCGACACTGACGCTGCTCGGCAGCGACTGGACCGACGAGCACGGCGCCCGCGCGCTGACCCAGAAGGACGTCCTGGTCGTCGCCCCCTACAACGCCCAGGTGCTGCTGCTGCGTGACTATTTCGAGAACGCCGGGCTGCCCGACGTCGCGGTCGGCACCGTGGACAAGTTCCAGGGCAGGCAGGCGCCGGTGGTGTTCGTATCGATGACGGCGTCCTCCATCGACGATGTGCCGCGCGGAATATCGTTTCTGCTCAACAGGAATCGACTCAACGTCGCGGTCAGCCGCGCGAAGTACCTCAGCGTGATCGTCCGTTCGGAGGTGCTCACCGAGTATCTGCCGAGCACACCGGACCGCTTGATCGAGTTGGGAGCGTTCCTGTCGCTGGGCGCGAGCGACACACCGACGTGATGAGCCTGACCGAGCGGCTGGCCGAGATCGTCGGGAAGGCCTACGTCAGCAGCGATCCCGATGTGCTCGCCGCACGCGTCGTCGACCACACCGGGCGGTACCGCGGCCGGGCCAGCGCCCTGGTGCGGCCGGGGTCGGCCGACGAGGTCGCCGCCGTACTGCGGGCCTGCCGCGACGCTGGTGCCTACGTCACCGTGCAGGGCGGACGGACATCGCTGGTGGCGGGCACCGTTCCCGAACACGACGACGTGCTGCTGTCGACCGAGCGACTGCGTGACATCGGTGACGTCGACATCACCGAACGCCGAATCTCGGTGGGCGCCGGAGTGACTCTGGCCGAGGTGCAGCGGACGGCCGGCGAGGCAGGGCTGGTGTTCGGCGTCGACCTGGCCGCGCGCGACACCGCCACCGTCGGGGGGATGGCGTCGACGAACGCCGGCGGGTTGCGCACCGTCCGCTACGGCAACATGGGCGAGCAGGTGATCGGCTTGGATGTGGCTCTGCCCAACGGTTCGGTCGTGCACCGGCACAGCCGGGTGCGGATGGACAACACCGGCTACGACCTGGCGTCGCTGTTCGTCGGCGCGGAAGGCACTTTGGGCGTCATCACCGCGCTCGATCTGCGACTGCACCCCACACCGCCACACCGGGTGACCGCGATCTGCGGGTTCGCCGACCTCGACGCGCTCGTCACCGCCGGACGGATCTTCCGCGACCTGGACGGCATCGCCGCACTGGAATTGATCGACGCGCGCGCCAGCGCGTTGACCGCCGAGCACGCCGGGGTGCCCGCGCCCGTCGACGGCGCCTGGCAGCTTCTGATCGAACTGGCGGGCGACACCGACCAGACCGATCGACTCGCCGACGCGATCGAGGGCGCAGACCTGTGCGGGGAACCCGCCGTCGGCGTCGACACAGCCGCACAGCAACGACTCTGGCAGGTGCGCGAGGCCATCGCCGAAGTGCTCGGCGTGTACGGCCCGCCGCTGAAGTTCGACGTCTCGCTTCCGCTTTCGGCCATCGCGCAGTTCGCCGCCGATGCGGTTCGACTCGTCGGCCGCCATGCGCCCGAAGCGATTCCGGTGCTGTTCGGTCATGTCGGCGAGGGCAGCCTGCACCTGAACCTCGTGCGGTGCACGCTCGACAGCCAAGCCGAACAAGCCCTGTACTCGGCGATGATGGATCTCATCGCCCACCTCGGCGGCAACGTCAGCAGCGAGCACGGCGTCGGCACCCGCAAGCGCCCGTACCTCGCAATGTCGCGCGCCGACGCCGATATCGCGGCCATGCGGACGGTGAAGGCGGCCTTCGACCCGTCCGGCTACCTCAACCCCGCGGTGCTGTTCGACTAGTCGCGGTCGTCGCGCGCATGCCTGCCGCTGGAACGGGACTCCCCGCGGTGGCGATAGGCCTCGCCGTCCGGCCGGGCCGATTCCAGCGATGTGAGCCGCCGCTCGTTCTCGACGTGTAAGCCGTTGTGCGAGAGCCCGATCGGATCGGCTGCGGGTTTGGCGGGCGGCGCTGGCGGAATGTCGGCGAGCAGTTGGTCGAGAATCGCGCGCCACGAGTCGTCGGACTGCTCGGGCGGGCGCTCATCGCGCGCGGGCATTGGCTCGGTCGCCGGTTCCCGCTCGGCGGGAACCCATGACGCAGAGCCGTCGTCCCAGTCGATGGTGTACTCGACGTAGTCGTCATCGTCGTCGACGAACGCCTCGTCGTCGTCGGGCTCGTCGACTGGTTCGACGGCGGCGGGTCCCTCTGGTGGGCGGCGCGCATAGCCGACTAGGAACACCGCGGCGAGCACACCGAACAGCGCGACGAACGCGGGCAACAACAGCGACTGCGACATGGCGGCCGCGAACGGCGTGTGCAGGAACGACGGCAACTGCGTCGCACCCGCATCACCCTGAGCCGGATCGGCCCACGGCGGCATCTCGGAGTTGACCTGCCACGTCATGAACGCCGCCATGCTGGCGCTGCCCAGCACGGCCCCGACCTGGCGGGTGGTGTTGTAGACACCCGAACCCGCACCGGCCAACCGGGTCGGCAGATTGCGGGTAGCCGTCGCGGCCAGCGGAGACCAGATGAACGCCATCCCGATCCCCGTCGCGGTGAGCGGCAACACCAGCCGCCAGATCGCAGTGGCGGGCGCCATTTCCAGGGAGAGCCAGGTCAACGCGATCGCCAGCACCGAGAACCCGAATCCGACCACCGGGCGTGGGTGCCACCGATCGACGATCCGTCCGACGACGGGCGCGAGCACACCTGTGGCGATCGCCATCGGCGCGGTCAGAAGCGCCGACTGCGTCGGCGACAACCCGCACACCGCCTGCGCGTAGAACATGACCGGCACGATCATCCCGGTCACGACGAACCCGATCGTCGCGACGCCGAATGTCGACAGCCAGAAGTCGCGGTCGCGGAAGATCTCGAGCGGCAGCAGCGGATCGTTGCGGTTGGCTGCCTGCCAGAACAGGAACGCGGCGACCACCCCGGTGCCCAACGCCATCAGGCCCCAGACCCAGTGGGTCCACCTGTTCGCCTGCCCCTCCTGCAGGGCGAACACGATGAGGAACAACCCGACCGCCGAGAGGATCACCCCCGCAACGTCGAGTCGCTGCCTCTGTCTCGGCAGCTCGGGCACCAGCCGCAGCGCCAACGCCACGCCCACCACCCCGATCGGCACGTTGACGAAGAAGATCCACTGCCACCCGAGGGCGTCCACCAGGATCCCGCCGGCCAACGGACCGACCAGCGTCGCGACCCCGGCCGTCGCCCCCCACACGCTCATCGCCATGCCCCGCCGTTCGGCGGGGAAGATGCGGGTGACCGTCGACAGGGTCTGCGGCGTCAGGAGCGCCGCGCCGAAGCCCTGCACGACCCGCGCGGCGATCAACATCCCGATCGTGTCGGACAGTCCGCACCACAGCGAGGCGACGGTGAACACCGTGAGGCCGAGAAGGTACAGGTTCTTGGGGCCGAACCGGTCACCGAGGCGGCCCGCCACCAGCAACGGCACCGCGTATGCGAGCAGATAGGCGCTCGTGACCCACAGGACGGCGTCGTAGCTGGCGCCGAACGTGGCCATGATCGACGGGTTGGCGACCGCGACGATCGTCGCGTCCACCAGGATCATGAAGAAGCCGACCATCATCGCCCACAGCGCATGCCACGGGTTCGTTGACGTGTTCTGCCTGGTGAAAAGCGTTGACAACATTCTGGGTCGACTAGCACTCGGCGATGCCGCCGACGCTACGGAGCGTGGTCGATCCCGACAAGGCGGGACCACGCGCTGCGAAGCGTCAGGCCGGCTCGGGCACGACGTCGGCGGTGACATCGCGTTCGGAGTCGCCCGCGCGTCCGGCCGCCGACACACCGACGGCCATGAGCGCGAGCAACGCGATCACCATACCCACCGTCATCACCGCGGCCAGAGCGAACTCGTCGTTGCCGAGGGCACCGACGAGCGGGGCGATCGCAGCACCCAGACCGAACTGTCCCGCGCCGAGCAGAGCGGCCGCGGTGCCCGCGGCGTCTGGATGCCGGGTCAACGCCAGCGCCGGCGCGTTCGGGATGACGAAGCCCACGGCGGCCAGGAGCACCCACACCGGGACGACGAATCCGGCCACCCCGCCCACGTCGGCAACCGTGATCCCGACGAAGACCGCACCGGCCAGCGAGGCCACGGTCAGGGCCCACAGCACGATGGTCTGCGGCCGGAACCGGCGCAGTAAGACGACGTTGAACTGCGTGGCGCCGATCAGCGCGATCGCGCCGGCGGCAAAGACCAGCGCGAACCCCTGCTGATCCAGGCCGTAGCGACCCTGCAGGACGAACGGCGCCGCCGCGATGTAGGCGAACAGCCCCGACATGCCCAGCGCCGCGACTAGCACCAACACTACGAACCTGGTATCGCGCAGCAACTCCAGGTACGTCATTGCGATACCGCGCACCTTCAGCGGGCGACGATGCGCGACCGGCAGCGTCTCTGGCAGGGCCGTCGCCGCCACGACCAGTAACAATCCCGCCAACAGCACCAGAGCGGCGAACACCCAGTGCCAGGAGGCCTTCAGCAGGACCGCCGCGCCCAACGACGGAGCCAGGACGGGCGCCACGCCGAGCACCAGCATCAGTCGTGACATCACCGTGGCCGCGACCGAGCCCGTGAACAGATCGCCGACGACGGCGACCGCGACCACCGAGGCCGCTGCGGCGCCCATTCCCTGCAGCGCCCGAGCCAACCCGAGCACCTCGATGTTGGGCGCAAACATGCACATCAGCGAGGCCATCATGTGCAGCACGATCCCGGCCATCAACGGGCGGCGGCGGCCCAGCGAATCGGAGAGCGGACCGACGACCAGCTGGCCGAGCGCCAGCCCGGCGAGCGTCCCGGTGAGCGTCAGCTGCGCGATCGAGGAAGACACCCCGAGTTCCTCGGCGATCCTCGGCAGCGCGGGCAGGTACATGTCGATGGTCAGCGGGCCCAGCGCCACCATGACGCCCAATACGACGATCATC
This sequence comes from Mycobacterium sp. 852014-52144_SCH5372336, assembly GCF_001665615.1. Taxonomy (NCBI): domain Bacteria; kingdom Bacillati; phylum Actinomycetota; class Actinomycetes; order Mycobacteriales; family Mycobacteriaceae; genus Mycobacterium; species Mycobacterium sp. 852014-52144_SCH5372336. The sequence continues at coordinate 16,418 of NZ_LZSW01000052.1, read as the reverse complement.
CGGATGCGGCTGACAGACGTGCCCTCCTGAATCGGAGTCGGGGCAGTCGTCAGATCCACAGCCGATGATGGTGCCATGGGAATGAAGAGCGCCGCTTCTCATTATTTTCTTCCCTGCCCGGCATAAGGTGAGCGCGATCACGGCCGGGGCACTCACCGACGCCGTCGTTCGTTAGCCGAAGCGATAGCCTGAAACGAGTCGTTCGGACAGGAGGCCCCATGAGTGCCCGGTCGAAGGCCAAGAGCCAGTTACCGGCGGGCAGCCCGGGAGACAAGGCGGGCTCCGGCGAAGATCCGAGCGTCGCCGCCAAGGCGCTGTCCCGCATCATCGAGCGCGGCTCGCGCGTGCAAGCTCCCGCGGTCAAGGCGTACGTCGACCGGTTGCGCGAACAGGACCCGCACGCGGCGCCGGCCGAGGTCATCAAGAAACTCGAGAAGCGCTATCTGAGCGCGGTGATGGCCAGCGGCGCCGCCGTCGGGTCGGCTGCCGCGTTCCCCGGCATCGGGACGTTGACCGCGATGGCGTCGGTGGCCGGCGAGACGGTCGTCTTCCTGGAAGCGACGGCGTTGTACGTGCTCGCCGTAGCCGAGGTGCACGGAATTCCGGCCGAGCACCAGGAGCGGCGTCGCGCGCTCGTGCTGGCGGTCTTGGTCGGCGAGGACAGCAAGCGTGCAATCGCCGACCTGGTCGGCCGCGGCCGCACCAGAGGCGCCTGGGTCGCCGACGGGGCGGCCACCCTCCCGCTGCCTGCGCTGTCGCAGCTGAACTCGCGCCTGCTGAGATATTTCGTCAAGCGCTACACCCTCAAGCGAGGCGCGCTCGCGTTCGGCAAGACGCTGCCCGTCGGCGTCGGCGCGGTCGTCGGCGGTGTGGGCAACCGCCTGATGGGCAAACGAATCATCGACAATGCGCACAGCGCGTTCGGCACCCCGCCACCGCGATGGCCGACGGTGGTGCACATGCTGCCCGCGTCCAAGGACTAGCGGCACATGGCCGGGAAGGTCGTTGTCGTGGTCTGGCCGATGCTTCGGCGCTAGCCTTTAGTCGGCGGAATGCGGGTAATCCGTACAGAACCTGGCGAGCGTTTCAGATGCGCTCGCGTGAAGCGAAGAATTGAGGCGAGTAGCTACCGTGAGCTCACCTTCACCATTCGGACAGAACGAGTGGTTGGTCGAGGAGATGTATCGCAAGTTCCGCGAGGATCCCTCGTCGGTAGATCCCAGTTGGCACGAATTCCTTGTCGACTACTCCCCTGAGCCGACCTCCTCGGAGAGTCAGGCTCGCAGCGGCAACGGTCAGCGCAGCGCAGGACCGGTGAGCCCGCCGGAGCCTGCCCCCGCGCCCGCGCCCAAGCAGTCCGGCGGCAACGGCGCCGCCCCGCCCGCCAAGGAGACCCCCGCCAAGGAGACCTCAGCCAACGAGACCAAGGCGAAGGAATCCGACGCCGGCGCCTCCAAGAGCAAGGGATCAAAGTCGTCGGCACCGGCCAAGGCGCCCGCCAAGGACAAGGAGCCCGCGAAGGAGTCGGCCAAGAAATCGGAGCCCAAGAACAAGGGCGCTGAGGCCAAGGCCAAGACCAAGGACAAGGACGCCGAGGCCGAAGATTCGGGCGGCGACGACGAGACTCAGGTGCTGCGCGGCGCGGCCGCGGCCGTCGTGAAGAACATGGCGGCGTCGCTGGAGGTGCCGACCGCGACCAGTGTTCGCGCGGTCCCAGCCAAGTTGATGATCGACAACCGCATCGTCATCAACAACCACCTCAAGCGGACCCGCGGCGGAAAGATCTCGTTCACCCACCTCATCGGGTATGCGCTCGTGCAGGCGGTCAAGAAGTTCCCGGGCATGAACCGGTACTTCGAAGAGATCGACGGCAAGCCCAACGTGGTCACCCCGCCACATACCAACCTGGGCCTGGCCATTGACCTGCAACGCAAGGACGGCGACCGGCAACTGGTGGTGGCCGCGATCAAGAAGGCCGACACGATGGGCTTCGGCCAGTTCGTGGCCGCCTACGAGGACATCGTGCGGCGGGCCCGCGACGGCAAGCTGACCATGGACGACTTCTCCGGCGTGACGATCTCGCTGACCAACCCGGGCACCATCGGCACCGTGCACTCGGTGCCGCGGCTGATGCGCGGCCAGGGCACGATCCTCGGCGTCGGCGCGATGGAGTACCCCGCCGAGTTCCAGGGCGCCAGCGAGGAACGCATCGCCCAACTGGGTATCGGGAAGCTGGTCACGCTGACGTCGACCTACGACCATCGCATCATCCAGGGCGCCGAATCCGGTGACTTCCTGCGCACCATTCACGAACTGCTGCTCGACGACGACTTCTTCGACGAGATCTTCCGCGAGCTGCACATCCCGTACGAGCCGGTGCGCTGGCGGACCGACAACCCGGACTCGGTCGAGGACAAGAACGCCCGAGTCATCGAGCTGATCTCGGACTACCGCAACCGCGGCCACCTGATGGCCGACATCGATCCGCTGCGGCTGGACAAGAACCGCTTCCGCAGCCACCCCGACCTGGACATCCTCACCCACGGGCTGACGCTGTGGGACCTCGACCGCGAGTTCAAGGTCAACGGGTTCGCCGGCGCCGACGAGAAGAAGCTGCGCGACGTGTTGGGGCTGCTCCGCGACTCCTACTGTCGCCACATCGGCGTCGAGTACACGCACATCCTCGAACCCGAGCAGCAGCAGTGGCTGCAGGAGCGCATCGAGAAGAAGCACGAGAAGCCGACCGTCGCCGAGCAGAAGTACATCCTGAGCAAGCTCAACGCGGCCGAGGCGTTCGAGACATTCCTGCAGACGAAGTACGTTGGCCAGAAACGTTTCTCGCTGGAGGGCGCGGAGACGGTCATCCCGACCATGGATGCGGTGATCGACCAGTGCGCCGAGTACGCGCTCGACGAGGTCGTCGTCGCCATGCCGCACCGCGGCAGGCTCAACGTGCTGGCCAACATCGTCGGCAAGCCGTACTCGCAGATCTTCTCCGAGTTCGAAGGGAATCTGAACCCGTCGCAGGCGCACGGCTCCGGTGACGTGAAGTACCACCTGGGCGCGTCGGGCAGGTTCATCCAGATGTTCGGCGACAACGACATCGACGTGTCGCTGGTGGCCAACCCGTCGCACCTCGAGGCCGTCGACCCGGTCCTGGAGGGCCTGGTGCGCGCCAAGCAGGACGTGATCGACGGGGGCGACGGCGACGGTGAGGGCGCCGGGGCGTTCAGCGTCGTGCCGCTGATGCTGCACGGCGACGCCGCGTTCGCCGGTCAGGGTGTGGTGGCCGAGACGCTGAACCTGGCGCTGCTGCGGGGATATCGCGTCGGCGGGACGATCCACATCATCGTCAACAATCAGATCGGTTTCACCACATCGCCGTCCGATGCCAAGTCCTCGGAGTACTGCACCGACGTGGCCAAGATGGTCGGTGCGCCGATCTTCCACGTCAACGGCGACGACCCCGAAGCGGCCGCGTGGGTGGCCCGGCTCGCGGTCGACTTCCGGCAGAAGTTCCACAAGGACGTCGTCATCGACATGCTGTGCTACCGCCGCCGCGGGCACAACGAGGGCGACGACCCGTCGATGACGCAGCCGCGGATGTACGACGCGATCGACGTCAAGCGCGGTGTGCGCAAGAGCTATACCGAAGCGCTGATCGGCCGCGGCGACATCTCGATGAAAGAGGCCGAGGACGCGCTGCGCGACTACCAGGGCCAGCTGGAACGCGTCTTCAACGAGGTGCGCGAACTCGAGAAACACGAGATCGAACCGAGCGCTTCGGTGGAAGCCGACCAGATGGTGCCCGCCGGTACGAACACCGCGGTCGACAAGTCGCTGCTGGCGCGGATCGGCGACGCCCATCTGTCGGTGCCCGAGGGCTTCAACGTGCACCCGCGCGTCAAGCCCGTGCTGGAGAAGCGCCGCGAGATGGCCTACGAGGGCAAGGTGGACTGGGCGTTCGCCGAGCTGCTCGCGCTCGGCTCGCTGATCGCCGAGGGCAAGACCGTGCGGCTGTCGGGGCAGGACACCCGCCGAGGCACGTTCACCCAGCGCCATTCGGTGATCATCGACCGCAAGACGGGTCAGGAGTTCACCCCGCTGGATCTGTTGACCGTCGACAAGGACGGCAACCCGACCGGCGGCAGGTTCATGGTGTACGACTCCCCGTTGTCGGAGTTCGCGGCCGTCGGCTTCGAGTACGGCTACTCGGTCGGCAACCCCGACGCAATGGTGTTGTGGGAGGCGCAGTTCGGTGACTTCATCAACGGTGCGCAGTCGATCATCGACGAGTTCATCAGCTCCGGCGAGGCCAAGTGGGGCCAGCGTTCGGACGTCGTGCTGCTGCTGCCGCACGGTCACGAAGGCCAAGGCCCCGACCACACGTCGGGCCGCATCGAGCGGTTCCTGCTGTTGTGGGCCGAAGGGTCGATGACGATCGCGATGCCGTCCACGCCGGCCAACTATTTCCACCTGCTGCGGCGTCACGCCCTGGACGGCATCCACCGGCCGCTCATCGTGTTCACGCCGAAGTCGATGCTGCGCAACAAGGCCGCCGTCAGCGACATCCGCGACTTCACCGAGCAGAAGTTCCGCTCGGTCCTCGAGGAGCCGACCTACACCGACGGCGACGGGGATCGCAACAAGGCCAAGCGGATGCTGTTGTGCAGCGGCAAGCTCTACTACGAGCTGGCCGCGCGCAAGAAGAAGGATGAGCGCGACGACGTGGCGATCGTGCGCGTCGAGCAGCTCGCCCCGCTGCCGCGGCGCCGGCTGGCCGAGACGCTGGACCGCTACCCCAACGTCGAGCAGTACCTGTGGGTGCAGGAGGAACCGGCGAACCAGGGTCCGTGGCCGACGTTCGGGCTGACGTTGCCGGAGGTGCTTCCGGAGAAGCTGACCGGCATCACGCGCGTCTCGCGGCGGGCCATGTCGGCGCCGTCGTCGGGCTCGTCGAAGGTGCACGCCGTCGAGCAGCAGGAGATCATCGACGAGGCGTTCGCCTGAGCCTTCGCCTTCGCATTCGGCGGGCCTTAACCGGTTGATTGCCCGCACCTCACGTCAGGGCGATCAACCCGTTAGTGGGCGGACCCGCGGTACCGGCTAGCCTCTTGACGGCAGCAACACGAGGGAGTGGTTATGCAGGGCTTCGCCGGAAAAGTCGCCGTGGTGACCGGTGCCGGGTCGGGTATCGGACAGGCGCTGGCGATCGAGCTGGGCAAGTCGGGTGCGAGTGTGGCGATCAGCGACGTCGACGCCGAAGGTCTGGCGGCGACCGAGGAGCGGCTCAAGGCGATCGGCGCACCGGTGAGGACCGACCGCCTCGACGTCACCGAGCGTGAGGCCTTCGAGCTGTACGCCGACGCGGTCGTCGAGCACTTCGGCAAGGTCAACCAGATCTACAACAACGCAGGCATCGCGTATGTCGGCGATGTCGAGGTGACGCCGTACAAGGACATCGAACGGGTGATGGACGTCGACTTCTGGGGCGTCGTCAACGGCACGAAAGCGTTCCTGCCGCATCTGATCGCGTCGGGCGACGGGCACGTCGTCAACGTGTCGAGCCTGTTCGGCATCTTCTCGGTTCCGGGTCAGGCGGCATACAACTCGGCGAAGTTCGCGGTCCGCGGGTTCACCGAGGCGCTGCGCCAGGAGATGCAGGCCGCGGGCCATCCGGTCAAGGTCACCACCATCCACCCGGGCGGGATCAAGACCGCGATCATGCGCAACTCGACGGCCGCTGAGGGCGTCGACCGCGAGGGCCTGACCAAAACGTTCGACACCAGGCTGACACGGACCACGCCCGAGGAGGCCGCGAAAATCATCCTCGACGGTGTCCGCAAGGACCGGGCGCGGGTGTTGGTCGGGGCCGACGCGAAGATACTCGACGCGATCGTGCGGCTCACCGGTTCGGGCTATCAGCGCCTGTTCCTGTCGGTGATGAAGCGTCTCGTGCCCAACAGCCACTGAGGCTGCGGCGCTCTCGAACGTCTACGAGTCGCCGAGGGGGTGTTCGGCCAGGAACGCGTCGGCCACGTGGCCTGGATCCGCGCCGTCGGCGACCTCGGCGCGCATCTCGGCCAACGCCGCGGTGTCCAGCACGCCTGCGACCTCGTTGAGCGCGAGCACCTGTGACTCGTTGAGCCCGTTGCGGCGAGACAGCGGCACCAGGTTCTCCGCGCGGATCAGCGACGTACGGTCCGACAGCATCACCAGTTCGGGCGGGATGCCGGGAGCCGCGGTCGTCGTCCACGCGGCGGGGAACCGGCCGGAGCGAACAGCATCGAAAGCCGCGTCGCTGTCGGGGAATTCAGTCACGTTGGGTTCGCACGTGCCGATCGTCTCCGGACGGGGTGCGTCGGCGACCGCGGCGATGGTCAGCCCGTCGCAGTTGCGCACCGCGGCGGTGACGTCGCGCCCGTCCCACTTTCCGGCGGTCGCCTCGGTGACCGCTAGGGCGGGCTTGTCCTCCGCCGACGTGGTGTAGTCCCCCGCCGCGACGCCTTCGGGCAGCGCGGAGACCATCTCGCGGTACACCTGCGTCGGCGCCCGTGCCGCCGACTCGGGATTGAACCGGTCCAGCAACCGTCCGGTGAGCCCGGGCACGACGCGGACGGCCCCGGTGTCCAGCCCGGTCAGCGGGTCGTCCTCGATCTTGACGTGAGCGGGGTTGCCGTACGAGCGCAGCGCGGCGGCATAGAGGTGGGCGCTCAACGTCGACTCCGGATCTGGTGTGGCGCCGACGGCTATCGACGGCCGCTCGGTGTCCTCGCCGCACGCCGCGGTGCTCGCCACGATCACCGCGACGAGCGCCAGCGCCAGCCGCCGGCCCACCTGCGTCTAGCCTCCCGACGCGTCGCGGGACGCACTGGCGACCGCCTGCGCGACCGCGGGGGCGACCCGGGGGTCGAGCACGCTCGGCACAATGCGATCGGGTGCGAGGTCGGTCCCGACGACCGAGAAGATCGCTTCGGCGGCGGCCACCTTCATCCGCTCGGTGATACGGCGCGCACCGGCGTCGAGCGCACCGCGGAACACGCCCGGGAAGGCGAGCACGTTGTTGATCTGGTTCGGAAAGTCGCTGCGCCCGGTGGCGACGACGGCCGCGTACCGGCTCGCGTCGTCGGGGTGGATTTCCGGATCCGGATTCGACAGCGCGAACACGATCGAGTTCGGCGCCATCGAGGCGACCAAGTCGACGGGCACCACGCCGGCGGACAGCCCCAGGAACACGTCAGCGCCCTCGAGCGCTTCGGCGAGCCCGCCGGTCAGCCCGCGCGGGTTGGTCGACTCGGCCAGGTCGGCCTTGTAGGAGTTGAGGTTCTGGCGACCCTTGTGCACGATGCCCTGCGAATCGAGCAGCGTGATGTCGCTGACGCCCGCCGCCATCAGGATCTTCGCGCACGCGATGCCTGCCGCGCCGCAGCCGGAGACCACGACCCGAAGCGAGGCGATCTCGCGATCGACGACCTTGGCCGCACCCAGCAGGGCGGCCAGCACGACGATCGCGGTGCCGTGCTGATCGTCATGCATGACCGGGCAGTCCAGCGCCTCGACCAGGCGCCGCTCGATCTCGAAACATCGCGGGGCCGAGATGTCTTCGAGGTTGACGGCCCCGAACGTCGGACGCAGCCGGACCAGGGTCTCGACGATCTCGTCGGTGTCCTTGGTGTCGAGCACGATCGGGATCGAGTCGAGGTCGGCGAACGCCTTGAACAGCGCGCTCTTGCCCTCCATGACCGGCAGCGACGCCGCCGGGCCAATGTCTCCGAGCCCCAGCACCGCGCTGCCGTCGCTGACCACCGCCACCATTCGGCTCGCCCACGTGTAGCGGGCGGCCAGCGTGTGGTCGGCGGCGATGGCCCGGCTGACCTGGGCCACGCCCGGCGTGTAGGCGACGGACAGCGCCCGTTCGGTGTCGAGGGCCGCGTTCAGCGCTACCGAGAGCTTGCCGCCTACGTGGGCCGCGAAGATCTCCTCATCGCTGAGGACGATGTTGGATCCGGTCAATGGAAGGTCTCTCACCGCTTGCGACACGGCGCCCAGGTTAACGACGAACTGGTAGGTAACCTAATCGCCCGCTGCCTCAAATCAGGCCGAGATCGGTGACCGCTTTGCGCTCGTCGGCGAGCTCGGCCGTCGTCTTGTCGATGCGGCTGCGGGAGAAATCGTCGATGTCCAGGCCCTGCACGATCGACCAGTCGCCGTCCTTCGTCGTCACCGGGAACGACGAGATCAGGCCCTCCGGCACTCCGTAGGAACCGTCGGAGAACACCGCCATCGACACCCAGTCGTCGGCGGGCGTGCCCAGCAGCCAGTCCCGGGCCGCGTCGACGGTCGCCGAGGCGGCCGACGCCGCCGAGGAGGCACCGCGGGCGTCGATGATCGCCGCACCGCGCTTGGCGACGGTCGGAATGAAGTCGTTCTCGATCCAGTTCTGGTCGTTGACCACCTCGGCGGCGTTGCGGCCGCCGACCTCGGCGTGGAAGACGTCGGGGTACTGGGTGGCCGAGTGGTTGCCCCAGATCGTCATCTTCTTGATGTCGGTGACCTTGGCGCCGGTCTTGCGGGCCAGCTGGCTGATCGCCCGGTTGTGGTCGAGGCGGGTCAGCGCCGAGAACCGCTCACGCGGGATGTCGGGGGCGTTGGACATCGCGATGAGCGCGTTGGTGTTGGCGGGGTTGCCGGTCACCCCGATGCGCACGTCGTCGGCGGCGACCTCGTTGAGCGCCTTGCCCTGAGCGGTGAAGATCGCGCCGTTGGCCTCGAGCAGGTCACTGCGCTCCATGCCCGGGCCGCGGGGGCGTGCGCCGACGAGCAGCGCCAGGTTCGCACCGTCGAAGATCTTGTTCGCGTCGGCGCCGATCTGAACGCCGGCAAGAAGCGGGAACGCGCAGTCGTCGAGCTCCATCACCACACCCTCGAGCGCCTTGAGGGCCGGCTCGATCTCGAGGAGCCGCAATTCGATCGGCCGGTCGGGGCCAAGCAGTGACCCGCTCGCGAGGCGGAACAGCAAGCTGTAGCCGATCTGGCCGGCGGCACCGGTGACTGCGACCTTGAGGGGAGTTGTGCTCACGTCAGATGCTCCTTGGACAGATGTACGTTGCCCGCACCGCGGGCGGATTGCGTCGGGAACGAAACTAGCAGGCAGCCGACGCACCCAGCCGCGTAGCATCTACCACGGCCCAATACCTGGGCCCCGTCCGCCCGGGGGGAGCGACCCAGTGCCCTCATTTCGCCCGACCCGTCAAGCGTCCACGCCAGCTATCGGCGCCGACGGCCACGCACCGGTGACCAACGTCACCGTCGACTGCGGCATCTATTGTCAGGGCACCCGGCTGGCGGGCACATATTCCACCGCGGCGGCACTGGACGAGGTGCGCGAACTGGAGCGCGACGGCAAGAAGGCGTTCGTCTGGATCGGGTTGCACGAACCCGACGAGGCCCAGATGCAGTCGGTGGCCGATGTGTTCGGCCTGCACGAGCTGGCGGTTGAGGACGCCGTTCATGCTCATCAGCGGCCCAAACTGGAGCGCTACGACGACACCCTGTTCCTGGTGCTCAAGACCGTCAACTACGTGGAGCACGAATCGGTAGCCAACGCGCGCGACATCGTGGAGACCGGCGAGATCATGATTTTCGCCGGCGCGAATTTCGTGGTGACCGTGCGCCACGGAGACCACAGCGGACTGGCGAGCGTACGTCACCGCCTCGACGCCTCCCCCGGTCTGGCCGAATTGGGGCCCTACGCCGTCATGCATGCGATCGCCGACCATGTCGTCGACGGCTATCTCGAGGTCACCGAACTCGTCGAAGCCGACGTCGACGCGATGCAGGAAGAGATCTTCTCGCCGAACCGCCAGACCAACGTCGAATACATCTATTTGCTCAAGCGGGAGGTCGTCGAGTTACGCCGGTCGGTCAGCCCGCTCACGCTGGCGTTGCAACGACTGCTGTCCGATCACGACGACCTCGTCTCAGTCGAGGTGCGTCGCTATATGGGCGACGTGTTCGACCACAACACCAAGGCCTCGGACCGCATCGCCAGCTTCGACGAGATGCTGACGTCGTTGGTGCAGGCCGCACTCGGCAAGGTTGCGATGCAACAGAACACCGACATGCGCAAGATCTCGGCGTGGGTGGCCATCGCCGCGGTACCGACGGCCATCGCGGGTGTTTACGGCATGAACTTCGACCACATGCCTGAACTGGACTGGTCGTGGGGCTACCCCGCGGTTCTGTTGTTGATGGCAACGGTATGCACGCTGCTGTATCGCACGTTCCGTAGTAACAACTGGCTCTGATTTTGCGCGAAATGGCGTTCCAGCAGGCCCGTACTCGACCTTCTTCTGCTGGAACGCAATTTCGCGACCGCTTGCGCTGGCTTCAACTCAGCTCGGCTTGGCCGCCCGACGTGCCGGGTCGAGCACGTCGACGCCGTCCTGCTGCCACGCCTCGCGCATCGCGTCGGCACCCTTGAGGCGCACCCACGCGGCTTCGGTCGCGGTGATCGGCGTGGCGCCCAACACCTTCACCGGTTCAAGCGGGTCGGCCAACGGTACGTCGTCGATTTCGCTGTCGCTCAACAGGAACGCGGTGAACGGTGTGTTCTCCCACAGCGGTGTCTCGAGGTCGATCAACGCATCGGGCGCCAGGACGAGCCCTTCCACCGCGGGCGCGGCGGCCACGATCGCGATCGACCGGTGCAGTCCCCGCGGCGAGGGTCCGCGAAGGGCGACAATCACCTCCGCGCGAGGACCGTGCACGACGTCGGTGACCATCTCGGTCGGGTCGAACATCGGATGACGCGAACAGCCCAGCGACACATAGTGGATGACTCCGTCGGGGCCCGGCCCGAAGCGCAGCACGCCGATGGTCTCGGTGCCAAGGAACGTGACGCTGGCCTCGGCGGGCTCGGAATCGATGCCCTGCCCGGCGAAATGCTCACGCAGGTGGGTGCGGACCTTCGCGGGGACGTCGATCACTCGGCCGGCGGCGCGGCTGAACCCGCGGGTGAATCGGCAGGCGCATCGGCCTCGGGCAGGCTGAGGTTGTTGCCTGTCTCGGGGTCGAAGACCACCAGCTTCGACGTGTCGAACGCCAACTGGATCGTGTCGCCTTGTCTGGCGGTCGAATCGACCGAAACCCGTGCCACGAACTCGTTCTCGCCGACGCCTGACTCGGCGGCCAGCTCGGCGAGCTGCGCCGAATGCGCCCCGGCGCCTTCGGTTTTGAAGTGGAGATACTTGTCGGCGCCCAGCGACTCGACCATGTCAACCGTCACGTCGAAGGTCAGTGCGCGGATGCGCGCATATCCGTCGAGCACCGCGGCGTCCTCGAAATGCTCGGGCCGGACGCCGACGATCACGTTTCTCGGCGCGTTGCGCCGGGCCAGCAGGTCGTAATTCTCCTGGGTGAGGGTGACCTCGCCGAAGGGCAGCCGGACGCCGACGTCGGTGATCGTCGCGCTGAAGAAGTTCATCGCAGGCGAACCGATGAAGCCGGCGACGAACAGGTTCGTCGGGCGGTTGTAGAGGTCCTCGGGCGTTCCGATCTGCTGGGCCACCCCGGCAAGCAGCACCACCACGCGATCGCCCAGTGTCATCGCCTCGGTCTGGTCGTGGGTGACGTAGACGGTGGTCGTGCCCAGCCGGTCCTGCAGGCGGGCGATCTCCGCGCGCATCTGCACACGGAGCTTGGCGTCGAGGTTCGACAGCGGCTCGTCCATCAGGAAGGCCTTGGGATCACGCACGATCGCGCGGCCCATCGCGACGCGTTGCCGCTGACCGCCGGACAGCTGCCCCGGTTTGCGGTCCAGAAGCTCGCTCAGGTCAAGGATTTTCGCGGCTTCGTCGACCTTGCGGGCGATCTCGTCCTTCTTCAGCTTGGCCAGCGTGAGAGGAAACGCGATGTTCTGCCGAACGCTCATGTGGGGGTACAAAGCGTAGGACTGGAAGACCATCGCGATGTCACGGTCCTTGGGCGCCTTCTCGTTGACGCGCTCGCCACCGATGCGCAGTTCACCGGAGGTGATGTCCTCCAGGCCCGCAATCATGTTGAGCGTGGTCGACTTTCCGCATCCCGACGGGCCGACGAGGATGATGAACTCGCCGTCGGCGATCGTCATCGACAATTCGTGGACGGCCGTCGCGCCGTTGGGGTAACTCTTCGTCACCCGGTCCAACACAATTTCGGCCATGGAACTACCCCTTCACCGCGCCGGATGTCAGTCCGGCGACGATCCGTCGTTGGAAGATGAGCACAAAGACGATGATCGGGATGGTGATGACCATCGCGCCCGCCGCGATCGATCCGGTCGGCTCCTCGAACTGCGAACTGCCGGTGAAGTTCGCGATCGCCACCGGCGCGGTGATCGCGCGTTCGGTGGCGGTCAGCGACAGCGCGAGAAGTAGGTCGTTCCAGGCGAAGATGAACACCAAGATCGCGGCGGTGACGATGCCCGGCGCGGCGAGCGGGGCGATGACCTTGCGAAACGCCTGCGCGGGTGTCGCACCGTCCATCTTGGCCGCCTTCTCCAGATCCCATGGGATCTCCCGGAAGAACGCCGATAGCGTGTAGATCGCCAGCGGCAGCGCGAAGGTGATGTACGGGATGATCAGGCCGGGCCAGGTGTCGAAGAGGCCGACCGCGCGTTCGATGTTGAAAAGCGGTGTGACGAGAGAGATATGGGGGAACATCGCGATCAGCAGGGAGACGCCGATCAGCAGCTTCTTGCCGGGGAAGTCGAGGCGCGCCACCGCGTACGCAGCCATCCCGCCGATCACCACTGCGATGGCCGTGGTGATCAGGCCGATACCGATCGAGTTGATCAGCGCCGAGGTGAAGATGTTGCCCTGGAATATCGCCTTGTAGTTGTCGAAGGTGATCTCGGCGGGAATCAGCTTGCCGTCCTTGACACTTGAGGTTGGCTTGAGCGACAGCGACAGGATCCACAGCACCGGGAAGAGCGCGTAGACGATAACCAGCGCGTTGACGATCGTCCAACCCGTCACCCGCGACGCACCGACCCGCTCAGCCATCAGCGATTCTCCTCGGCGGACCCCGGCGCCGCGGCACCGAAGATCTTGATGTAGATGAACGCGATGATCGCCACGCACAGGAAGATCAGCACGCTGATCGCCGAGCCGAGGCCCACATTGAACGCCTTGAACAGGTTGTCGTATCCCAAAATCGACACCGAGCCCGTGTTGTTGGCCCCGCCGGTGAGAATGTAGATGTTGTCGAAGATCCGGAAGGCGTCGAGGGTGCGGAACAGCAGCGCCACCAGGATCGCCGGCTTGATCAGCGGCAGGATCACCTTGGTCAGCCGCTTCCAGGCGCCTGCACCGTCGACCTGGGCGGCGTTGAGCAGATCCTGTGGCACCAGCGCCAATCCGGCCAACAGCAGCAGCGCCATGAACGGCGTCGTCTTCCACACCTCGGCGAGCACCACGATCGCCAGCGACGGAAGCTGTTCGGTCAGTGGGGCACTGCCCTCGGGCAGCAGGTTCGCCAGGTATCCCGTGCCCGGTGTCCACGCGTAGTACCAGCTGTAGGACGCGGCGACCGTGACGATGCCGTACGGGATGAGGATGGCCGTTCGCACGACGCCCTTGCCGAAGATGGTTCGGTGCATCACCAGTGCCAGCGCCATGCCGAGGACGAATTCGATGGCCACCGAGACGACGGTGATGCCGAGCGTGACGAAAAAGGCTGTCCACCAGTACTGGTCGGTGAGAATGGTGACGTAGTTCTCCAACCCGATGAACTCGGTGTCGTCGGGTGCGGCCATGTTGTTGCGCTGCAGGCTCAGCCACACCGCGTAAGCGATCGGGTAGCCGGTCACCGCGAGCATCAACACGACGGCCGGCGCGATGAGCAGGAACGCCAGCTTCCGTTCCGAGCGAGTGTCGTCGCTGCCGGTCGCGCTCGGCACCGGTGCGGTCGCGGTCGCCGGTGGGGCGGTCACGGGATCAGCCCCTTACCGTCGATGGCCTTCTGCACCTGCTCGGTGAGCTCGTCGGCGGTGCGCTCCGGGTCGATGTCGGTGATCGGAGCCAGCGTGGTGGAGATGCGGGTGGAAACCGCTTGGTACTGGGGTGTGGCGGGACGCACCGCGGCGTTGGTGAGCTGTTCGCGGATGATCTCGTGCTGCGGATATTTCACCTGGAACGCCGGATCGCTGTACAGCGACGTGCGCACCGCGGGCAGCCCGCCTTCGACGGAGGTGTACCGCTGATTTTCCACGTCGCGCAGGCATCGGATGGCTTCGAACGCCTCGGCCTTGTGCTGCGTCGTCTTCGCCACGGCGAGGTTGAGGCCGCCGATGGTGACTCTTGCCGCCTCGCCCGGTCGCACGCCCGGATACAGGGCGAACCCAAGGACCTTTCTGCTCGCCTCGAAGGCGGTCTCGAACTGTTCGTCGCTGGGCGAGAACGTGCCGACGTCGTTGATGCTGCCGGCCAGCGAGGGGTCTTCGTCCAGCGGCAGGAACGACACCCCGCCCTTGATCGCGTTCTCGAGCAGCGACGGCAGCACGTAGGGCCAGTTCACCTCGAGCGCCGCCTTGCCCTGTTCGAGTGCCAGCCGTGCGGTGGTCTCGTCGGTCTGAGTCACCGACGGGTCCGCGCCTGGTGCGGTGGCGACGTTGCGGATGATCTGCAGCGCCTTGACGGTGGCGGCCCGGTGTTCGGGTGTGTCGGTCAACGTGACGGTTTTGCCGTCGTCGGAAAGCACTTGACCGCCCGCGCTTTCGAGCAGGGTGTTGAACCACACGACCAGGCCTTCGTACTGCTTTCCTTGTACCGCAATCCAGCTCGGCTCACCCGCGGCGTGCAACCGCGTCGCCTCGGCCACCATGTCGTCCCATGTTGTTGGTGGCTGCGCCATCAGATCGGCTCGGTACCAAAGCAATTGGGTGTTGGTGGTGATCGGCGCGGCGTACAGCTTGTCCTGCCACATGGCCGTTTCCAGCGGGCCCGGCAACGTATTGGCCCTCGCATCGGCTTCGGCTTGGCCGGCTGGATCGTCAGAGAGCGGCAACGCCCAACCGGCTTCGGCGAATTCGGCGGTCCACACCACGTCGAGGGCCATGACGTCGAGGCTTCTGTCGTTTCCGGTCAGCCGCCGCGCGAGTTGGAGCCGTTGATCGTCGGCGCTCTTGGGCAGGCTGATCTGTTGGATTCGGAAGCGGCCGCCGAGCTGTTCGTTACACCGCTCGGCGACGGCGGTGAAGGTCTGCGCTTCGTTGGCGGGCGTGTAGTAGTTGATGACGATGCCGCCGCTGTCGGAACCACACGCCGTCAGCGTTGACGCCGTCGTCAGCGCAGCAATCGCCGCAGCACCCATCCGTCGTGGGCCGCCGCGCATGCTGGGGAAGCGCACCACCCGCCTCCGTCCGCGTGATGTCACCGACGGGAATCTCCCGCGCGCAAACCGTATTGCCACAAGCATGTGGTTTGCAACACCTCGACGGCGCGCGTCGCACACCGTTACGCAATCGCGAACTGCGCATACGCCGTACCGGTGATGGTGCCTCTGCTACCGATCGCGCGCGGACCTCAGATGGTCAAGCGCGCCAGCAGATCCCGTCCGCGCTCGGCGTTTTGCGGATCGCACAGGACGTCGTAGCGGCCCGCGACGAGTTGCAGCGTGGAACTGAAATCTCTTGTGCCGCGTGCCATCGCATACGGGATCGCCGATGTGATGAGGCCGAAGAACACACCGGCGATCAGGCCGGTGGCCAGTGCTGCCCACGGGTTGGGGCTGAAGAACCCGAGAATCAGGCCGATGAACAAGCCCAGCCACGCACCGGTCAGGACACCACCGCCGAGCACCTTGGGCCACGAAAGTCGACCGGTGACCCTCTCGACCTGCATCAGGTCGACGCCGACGATCGTCACCTGCTGGACGGGGAACTCCTGGTCCGACAAGTAGTCCACGGCGCGCTGCGCCTCGGCGTACGTCGGATACGAACCGATGGGCCACCCCTTCGGCGGTGTGGGCAGACCCGCCGGGCCGCGGCCCATATTTGGGCTACCCGGCGTTGCGCCGGGATTTGCTCCAGGTTGAAACGGGCTGGTCATCGGTCCTCTTTCTCCTCTTTGCCGCAAATCGTTAAGTTGCTGTCTCGTAAGGGACAACGCCGCGATGGCCGCAATCGTGCCCGAGAATTACGCTAGGTTGACAAGCATGACAAATCCCGGGGAGGACGCAGCACGAAACGGACCATCCGAATCCGACGGGGGTGCGTCCGAGCAGACGTCCGGCGGCTACGAGGCGCCGCCGATCGAGCAGTCGACGTCCGAGGGCGATCAGCCATCCGTGTACGGCTCGCCCTACCAGGCTCCGCCGGCTTACGACCCGTCGTCGGGGTATCCGCCGCCTCCGGCCTACCCCTGTCTCTTATACACATC
>NZ_LZSW01000051.1:0-16135 GCF_001665615.1 Mycobacterium sp. 852014-52144_SCH5372336 | reverse complement strand
TCTACGATCCCGCCAACGGCGGTGTGCTGCTGTATCAGCACTTGTTCTGGTACTTCGGCCACCCCGAGGTGTACATCATCGCGCTGCCGTTCTTCGGCATCGTCAGCGAGATCTTCCCGGTGTTCAGCCGTAAGCCGATCTTCGGCTACACCACGCTGATCTACGCGACCATCGCGATCGCCGCGCTGTCTATCGCGGTGTGGGCACACCACATGTACGCCACCGGTGCGGTGTTGCTGCCCTTCTTCTCGTTCATGACGTTCCTGATCGCCGTGCCTACGGGTATCAAGTTCTTCAACTGGATAGGCACGATGTGGAAGGGCCAGTTGACGTTCGAGTCACCGATGTTGTTCTCGATCGGGTTCCTGCTGACGTTCCTGTTGGGCGGCCTGTCGGGTGTGCTGCTGGCCAGCCCGCCGCTGGACTTCCACGTCACCGACAGCTACTTCGTCATCGCGCACTTCCACTACGTGCTGTTCGGCACGATCGTGTTCGCCACCTACGCCGGCATCTACTTCTGGTTCCCGAAGATGACGGGCCGCTTGCTCGACGAACGGCTCGGCAAGCTGCACTTCTGGCTGACGTTCATCGGGTTCCACGTCACGTTCCTGGTGCAGCACTGGGTGGGCGACGAGGGCATGCCGCGCCGGTACGCGGACTACCTGCCGACCGACGGGTTCACCACGCTCAACGTCGTGTCAACCATCGGCGCCTTCATCCTGGGCATCTCGACGCTGCCGTTCGTGTGGAACATCTTCAAGAGCTGGCGCTACGGCGAGCCGGTGACCGTCGACGATCCGTGGGGCTACGGCAACTCGCTGGAGTGGGCGACCTCATGCCCGCCACCGCGGCACAACTTCACCGAGCTGCCCCGAATCCGTTCGGAGCGGCCGGCGTTCGAGCTGCACTACCCGCACATGGTGGAGCGGATGCGCGCGGAGGCACACGTCGGACGCAGCCATGGGCCCGCGGACGGCGATGTGACCCGGCTGGACGACGCGAACGTCCGTACCTGACACGATTGCGGCATGACCGGTAAATCACGCGAACGCGCATCGCTGCTGATCACGGTCACCGGCCGCGACCAACCGGGCGTCACCTCGGCGTTGTTCGAGGTGCTGTCGCGTCACCGGGTCGAGCTGCTCAACGTCGAACAGGTCGTGATCCGCGGCCGGCTGACCTTGGGTGTGCTCGTCGCGGGATCGGCGGACGTCGCGGGAAGCGCCGAGCTTCGTGATGCCGTGACGGCGGCGATCCACGAAGTGGGCCTGGACGTCACGATCGAACGCAGCGACGGCGAGCCCATCATGCGGGAACCGTCGACGCACACGATCGTCGTCCTCGGTCGTCCGATCACCGCCGAGGAGTTCGGGGTCGTGGCCCGCGAACTCGCGCGGCTCGAGGTCAACATCGACACGATCGGTGGCATATCGGATTACCCCGTCACGGGATTGGAGCTGCGGGTCTCGGTGCCGTCGCGCGCGGTCTACGACGAACTGCAGCAGGCGCTGGCGCGCGTGGCGGTCGCCCAGGAGATCGACGTCGCGCTCGAGGACTTCAGCCTGACGCGACGAGCCAAGCGGCTCATCGTTTTCGACGTCGACTCGACCCTGATTCAGGGTGAGGTGATCGAAATGCTGGCGGCCAAGGTGGGCGCCGAGGCCGCGGTCGCCGAGGTCACCGAGGCCGCCATGCGCGGCGAACTCGACTTCGCCGAATCCCTGCACCGGCGCGTGGCGACACTGGCCGGCCTGCCCGCGTCCGTGCTCGACGACGTCGCCGACCAGATCGAGTTGACGCCCGGTGCCCGTACCACGCTGCGCACGCTCCGGCGGCTGGGATACCACTGCGGCATCGTGTCCGGCGGCTTTCGTCAGGTCATCGAACCGCTGGCCCATGAGCTGATGATGGATTTCGTCGCCGCGAACGAACTCGAGATCGTCGACGGCAAATTGACCGGCCGGGTGATCGGCCCCGTCATCGACCGGGCCGGAAAAGCCAAGGCGCTCAGGGATTTCGCGCAGCAAGCCGGTGTGCCGATGGAGCAGACGGTGGCCGTCGGCGACGGTGCCAACGACATCGACATGCTCGCCGCCGCGGGTCTGGGTGTGGCGTTCAACGCCAAACCGGCGCTGCGGGAGGTCGCCGACGCGTCGTTGAGTCAGCCGTACCTGGACACTGTGCTGTTCATTCTCGGTGTCACGCGCGGTGAGATCGAGGCCGCCGATGCCGTCGACGGTGTGGTGCGCCGCGTCGAGATCCCCGACTGAGCAAGGCCTTTCGTGGGGCGCGAGCGACCGCATTTGTACGAGAGAATGCGGTGTGTCGCGGGACAAACACGGTCGCTCACGGACTGCGTGTGGGCCCACGCGGAGCGTCGCTAGACGACGACGGTCGTCGACTCCGGCGCCGACAGCCCGGTGACGCTGCGCCACGCCCGCGCCAGCAGTTCCACCGCCTCACCCAACTGCTCCTCGGGTAGCGCGTACGGCACGCGGACGAACCGCTCGAGGGTGCCGTCCACCCCGAACCGCGGGCCCGCGGGCAGGTCGAGGCCCAGCCGGGAGGCCGCCGCCGACAACGCGGTACTCATCGGGGCAGGCAGCCGCACCCACAACGACATACCGCCGGCGCCCGGGCCGGGCTCCCAGTCGGGCAGGTGCTGACTCAGCAGCGACTGCAAATATGCGCGACGGCTGCGCAAGATCTCGCGCCGCTCCGGCAGCAACTCCTCGTGCCGGGCGAGAAGCCTTGCCGCAGCGTACTGTTCGAGCACGGCCGTGCCCATGTCGATCGACGGTCGCAGCGCGGCGATGGTGGCGATGGTGGCGCGCTCCGCACGGATCCAGCCGACCCGCAGCCCACCCCAGAACGACTTCGACATCGAGCCGACCGTCAGCACCAGATCGCGCCGCGACGTCATCTCACCCGCAGCCGGGCCGGGCGCGGGCTCGTCGAGCCACATGTCGAGAATTGTCTCGTCGATGACGGTGCGGGTGCGGGTCTCGGCGATGAGGCGCGCCAGCCGTTTTCGTTCCGCGGCGGGCATCGTCATACCCGTCGGGTTCTGGTTGTCGGGGATCAGATACGCCAGCGTCGGCGACATCTGGTGCAGCGCGTTTTGAAGCGCGTCGAAATCCCAGCCGGTTTCGGTCATCGCGACCGGGACGGGGCGGGCGCCTGCGGTTGCGATCGAGGACAGCGCGCCGTGGTACGTCGGTTGCTCGACGAGTACGCGGTCACCGGGCTGAACATATGTCGTCAGGATCAGGCCGATGGCGTGTAGCGCCCCGGTGGTCACCATGATCTCGTCCGGCTCTGTGGGAAGCCCACGCTCGCAGTACCTTTCGGCGATCGCCTGTCGCAGCGCGGGAACGCCGACGAGTTCGTGTCCCGGCGCGTGCAGATAGGGCGTGACGTCGCGGGTCGCCTCTGTGAAGGCCTCCATCACCGCGGCGGCCGGAGCTGACAACGCTGCCGCGGCTAGGCTCACCGACGGCGCGGCGGGCTCGACGCGCGCTGCAGGTGCGACGGGTAACGCGGTGGTGCTGCGGGCGCCGCGGCGCGCGACGAGATATCCGTCCTCCTGCAGCTGGGTGTAAGCGGCGGTGACCGTGGTGCGTGACACCCGCAGCGTGTCGGCGAGTGCGCGCTCGCTGGGCACCCGTGCGCCGACGGGGACGCGTCCGTCGATGATCAGCAGACGAAGGGCGTCGGCCAGACCCCGGTAAGCGGGTCCACTCCGACTGGACGTCCGCCAGTTACCCAATTCGCGGGCCAGAAGATCCACATTGAGCGTTCGGGCGGGCATTTCAAGTGTCATCACAGGCCAGTATTGACCAACTGGCTATTGAAAGGCAAGCCAGTTGGAACCGACGATGGAGGTTATGAGCTTAAACTGGATACCTCGCTTGAGTCGCCGCCTCGCCGCGACCCTGGCGTGGCAGCAGCCCGTCGCGCGCGCTGACTATGACGACCGCGACGTCGAACGCATGGCCCGCGAACTCGAACTCATCAAGGCGCGCTTCCCCCACCATGCGTAGAGAGGTCGTTCGCGGCCTGGTCCTTCTCGTCGGCTTGACCGGCTACGGCTTCTCGATGGCGGTCATGGTGCGCGCCGAGCTAGGACTGGACCCCTGGGACGTCTTCCATCAGGGGCTGGCCCGGCACACCGGGATGACGATCGGCGTGGCTTCGGCGGTCGTGGGCGTGGTCGTGCTGCTGGCGTGGATTCCGCTGCGTAACCGGCCCGGTGTGGGCACCGTGGCGAACGTCGTCGTCATCGCGATCACGGTCGACGCCGCGCTGTGGCTGCTGCCGACGCCCACGTCGCTGCCGGTGCGGATTGCGATGATGGTGGGCGCGGTGGTGCTCAACGCGGTCAGCACCGTCCTCTACGTCGGCGCCGGCCTCGGACCGGGGCCGCGCGACGGGCTGATGACCGGCCTGGTCGAGCGCACCGGGTTGTCGGTGCGCTTTGTCCGCACCTCGATCGAGGCGACGGTGTTGGCGGTCGGCTGGCTACTCGGCGGAACGGTCGGCGTCGGGACCGTCCTCTACGCATTCGGGATCGGCCCGCTGGTGCAGTTCTTCTTGAGGGTCACGCCGGAGAGGGTGGTGGCGGCGAGCGGGTGGGCTTCCGTCGCCGAGGCTTGCCGCAGGCGCGCGACAACTTCCGTCGCCGAGGCTCGCCGCAGGCGCGCGACAACTTCTGTCGCCGAGGCTCGCCGCAGGCGCGTGAGCGATTTGTGCGTGAAAACGATCGCTGGGTGGCTGTTGCGATTTGTGGTTGGTTGCCGGTGGGCGGTGACAGGTTGGTGGTACAGGTTGGTGGTGTGGCCCCGGTCTATGCGGTGGCTGTGTGGAGTCGGGTGAGGTTGAGTGCTGCAGCGGCCAGGTGAAGTTCGGCGGTGACGGCTGCGAGTCCGCGTCGGGCGTAGCGGCGTAGGCCGATGCGGTCTTTGAGGTGTCCGATGACGGGTTCGACTGTCGCTGAACGGCGTTTGTATCGCTGTGCCTGTTCGGGATTGCGCAGTGTGTGGCGCATCGCCTCGCGTGGTGAGAGACACGGTGGTGACGCATCGTGGGTGGGGTGGTGTTTGGCGTCGTGGTGAACGGCTCGGCCTGATCCGGGGGCGATGAGCCGCTCGGGCCCGGGGCTAGCGAGGTTGTCTTCGGTGAAGTAGCCGTTGTCGGCCAGCACCAACTCGATCGTCTTGTTCAAGGCATTCATCTGGCTCATGGCCGCGGCCAAAGCTGGTGCCCAGCAGTGCAGATCGTTGGCTTCTTGGGACACGTGCACCCCGATCACGAGGTGGTCATCAGAGCACACGATCTGACTGTTGTAGCCCTGGACCGATCCGCCGCCGGAGCCCTCAACCATCAACCTGGCCTGCGGATCGGTCAGATTGATCAGCGGCCCGCCCGCTGGGCCGCGCCGAGCTCGTCTGCGTGCGGCTCCACCCCGCTGGTCGACCATCCCGGCCGCCTGCTGGTGCACGGCTCGGCGCAAACCGGCCTGGGCTTTTCTGATGTTCCTGCGAATTGCGGCACGCTGGTGTGCTGGGGCGGTCCCCCGCACGTTCAGCAGCGGGGCCAGACGCTGCTGTTCGCGGGCGATTCTGGCCCGATACATGCGGATCTGGTCCACCCCGGCCGGCGCTCGACCGGACACGACCTCACCTGACTCCAAGCGCTGCAGGTACTGCTCTTGGCCAGCAGCATCGGCGGCGTCGGCCTCGGCATGGGCGCCATCTTGACGCGCGATCTCCTCCATCGCCTTCTTGATCGCAGCCTTGCGCCCCGCCGCCGTGCCCAGCTCGGCTGGCAGACGCTGCTGGGAACCGGCGCCAGCTTCGGCGGCGTCCTCATCGGCATCAACGGCAGCGGCTTGGGCGACCACATCCTCGGCGATGCGGCGGGCCTGCTCGGCAACCCATTGTTGGGAACGATTCGCTGATCTTGAGGCGTTGGCTGCGATCTTGGTGCCATCGATGGCGATCACCCCGGCCCGGACCATCCCGGCTTGGGCACACAAGCGCAGCACCTGGGCGAACACATCGGTGAATACCTCGTCATGAGCCGCGCGGAACCGGGCGATCGTGGTGTGATCCGGCGGGTCCTGAGCGCACACCACCCGGTAAGCGACGTGATCTAGGCACAGGCGTTCAATCTGTCGCGATGACCGCTGACCCGTCGCGTAGGCATAAATCATCAACGCCAACAACATGTCTGGGTCATAGCCAGCCTGCCCAACACCGCCGGTGCGGCGGGCCGCATGCAACGCCGAGGTATCCAGCTGTTCGACCACATCAAGGACGAACCACACCAGGTGATCAGCTGCCAGCCAGTCAGCCATATTCGGTGGCAGCAAAAACTCCTGATCGCGCACCACCGGACGATACGAACGAGCCATACCTCATCGTTTCGTGCTCACCGGCCAACACAAAGGACATCCATCGGCATTTCGCAACAGCCACTGGGCGAACGAAATCACGCCCAAGTCGCCTGACTACGATGGGCGAGTGCCCACCACCGAAGGAGATCCAGCCGACCCCGATGTGCTGATCGACTTCGCCAAGGTGTCGTTGCGGCGCGGGGGTCAGACCCTGATCGGCCCCATCACGTGGGCGGTTGAACTCGACGAGCGCTGGGTGGTCATCGGCCCCAACGGTGCGGGTAAGACCTCGCTGCTGCGCATCGCGGCGGCGCTGGAGTACCCGTCGTCGGGGACGGCGTACGTGCTCGGTGAGCGACTCGGCCGAACCGACATGTCCGAACTGCGCTCGCGGGTTGGGCTGAGTAGTTCGGCGTTGTCGCAGCGGGTGCCCGACGGCGAGGTGGTACGCGACCTGGTGGTCTCGGCCGGCTACGCGGTGCTGGGCCGCTGGCGCGAGGCTTACGACGACGTCGACTACGAGCAGGCGATCGACATGCTTGAAAGCGTCGGCGCCGAACACCTGGCAATGCGCACGTACGGCACTCTGTCCGAAGGCGAACGCAAGCGCGTGCTGATCGCGCGGTCGATGATGACCGACCCCGAACTGCTACTGCTCGACGAGCCCGCCGCCGGACTGGACCTCGGTGGACGCGAGGAACTTCTGGCCCGGCTCGAGGATCTGGCCGCGGACGCGGATGCCCCGGCGATGGTTCTGGTGACCCACCACGTCGAGGAGATTCCGCGCGGTTTCTCACACGGACTGATCTTGTCGGAGGGCAAGGTGGTCGACTCCGGGCTGCTGCCCGACGTGCTTACCGCCGAGAACCTTTCCAGAGCTTTCGGCCAGGCGATCACGCTCGAGGTCGTCGACGGGCGGTACTTCGCGCGTCGTGCCAGGAGCCGGGCCGCGCACAGGAGACGAGCATGACCGAGGAACCACTGACGCCGAGGCCCGCCTCGACCGTGATGCTGATCCGCGACCAACGGGATGGGCTCGCCCGAGGAGTTGAAGTTTTCCTGATGCGACGGCACTCGGCGATGGACTTCGTCGCCGGCGTGATGGTGTTCCCCGGCGGCGGTGTCGACGACCGCGACCGCAACGCCGACATCGACTGGTTCGGTCCCGAACCCGACTGGTGGGCAGAGCGTTTGAACGTGGAGCCGAACCTGGCGCAGGCGCTGGTGTGCGCGGCGGCGCGCGAGACGTTCGAGGAGTCCGGGGTGTTGTTCGCCGGGGCCGCCGACGATCCCGACGTCCTGGTCGATGACGCCTCGGTCTACCACGAAGCACGCGCCGCGCTGGTCAACCGGTCGCTGTCGTTCGCCGACTTCCTGCACCGCGAGAAGCTAGTGCTGCGCGCCGATCTGCTTCGGCCGTGGGCCAATTGGGTGACGCCGAAGGAAGAACGCACCCGCCGTTACGACACCTACTTTTTCGTCGGCGCCCTGCCGGAGGGCCAACGCGCCGACGGCGACAACACCGAGACCGACACGGCCGACTGGATCACCCCGCAGCAAGCGCTCGACGATTTCGCCGCAGGCCGGACGTTTTTGCTGCCGCCGACATGGACCCAGCTGGACTCGCTCGCCGGCCACACCGTCGACGAAGTGCTTGCCGTGGAACGTCAGATCGTCTCCGTCACACCGCATCTCGCGGCGAACAAGGACACCGGCAACTGGGAGATCGAGTTCTTCGACAGCGACCGGTACAACGCCGCCCGCAACCGCCGCAGCCCCGAGGGCTACGGATCCGACGCGCGCCAGGCATGAGCGAGTTCGTCTCGGTCCACACCAGCGATGAGCGGCCCGGCATCGCCACGTTGCTGCTGTCGCGCCCGCCGACCAACGCCCTGACCCGTCAGGTCTACCGCGAGCTGACCTCCGCCGCGCGAAGCATCGGCGACCGCGACGACATCCATTCGGTGATCGTGTACGGCGGCCACGAGATCTTCTCCGCCGGCGACGACGTGCCCGAACTGCGCACCCTCAACGCCGAGGAAACCGACACCGCCACCCAGGCCTGCCGCGAGGCCGTCGACGCCCTGGCTGCCATCCCCAAACCCACGGTCGCCGCGATCACCGGTTACGCGTTGGGTGGTGGGCTGACGCTGGCGTTGGCGGCCGACTGGCGGGTCTGCGGCGACAACGTCAAGTTCGGTGTGACGGAGATCCTGGCCGGCCTGGTGCCCGCGGGCGGCACCGCCCGACTGGTCCGCACCGTCGGCCTCAGCAAGGCCAAGGAGCTGGTCTTCAGCGGCCGGTTCATCGACGCCAAGGAGGCCCACGCGCTGGGCCTCGTCGACCAGATGGTCGCGCCCGACGGCGTCTACGACGCCGCGTTGGCCTGGGCGCAACGGTTCGTCGAGCATCCGCCCCAGGTACTGGCTGCGGCCAAGGCGACGTTCGACCTCTAGGCTGCCCTGTTATGAGCTTTGA
Organism: Mycobacterium sp. 852014-52144_SCH5372336; assembly: GCF_001665615.1. Classification (NCBI taxonomy): domain Bacteria; kingdom Bacillati; phylum Actinomycetota; class Actinomycetes; order Mycobacteriales; family Mycobacteriaceae; genus Mycobacterium; species Mycobacterium sp. 852014-52144_SCH5372336. The sequence goes on along the minus strand of NZ_LZSW01000051.1, from coordinate 7,260 downwards.
GGAAACCGACACTGTTTCTGATGTCGCCGGCTCCCCGGCTCCGGTGTCCGATGTCGCCGGCTCCCCGGCTTCGGTGCCGAACCCGCACGCCACCGCCGAGCAGGTAGAAGCTGCCCGCCACGACTCAAAACTGGCCCAGGTGCTGTACCACGACTGGGAAGCCGAGAGCTACGACGAGAAGTGGTCGATCTCCTACGACAAGCGCTGCGTTGACTACGCCCGCGACCTGTTCGACGCCACGGTCCCGTTCGCCGAACAGCGCAAGCTGCCCTACGACCGGGCGCTGGAGCTCGGGTGTGGCAGCGGGTTCTTCCTGCTCAACCTGATCCAGGCGGGCGTGGCACGGCGCGGTTCGGTGACCGACCTGTCCCCGGGCATGGTCAAGGTCGCCACCCGCAACGGCGAGAACCTCGGCCTCGAGATCGACGGCCGGGTGGCCGACGCCGAGGGCATCCCGTACGACGACGACACCTTCGACCTCGTCGTCGGCCACGCCGTGTTGCACCACATCCCCGACGTCGAACTGTCGCTGCGCGAAGTGGTGCGGGTGCTCAAGCCCGGCGGCCGGTTCATCTTCGCCGGCGAGCCGACGAACGCGGGGGAGAACTACGCCCGCCCGCTGTCGACGCTGACCTGGCGGGCGGTGACCAACGTGACGAAGCTGCCCGGGCTCTCGGGATGGCGTCGGCCACAAGCCGAACTCGACGAGTCCTCACGCGCGGCCGCATTAGAGGCGGTCGTCGATTTGCACACCTTTTCTCCGGGCGACCTGGAGCGCATGGCAAGCAGCGCCGGCGCCGTCGAGGTGTCGACCGCCACCACCGAGTTCACCGCCGCGATGCTGGGCTGGCCGTTGCGCACCTTCGAGGCCGCGGTCCCGCCCGGGCGATTGGGTTGGGGCTACGCGAAATTCGCGTTCCACAGCTGGATCGCGTTGAGCTGGGTCGACGCCAACCTCTGGAGCCGCGTGGTGCCGAAGTCCTGGTACTACAACGTCATGATCACAGGGGTCAAGCCAGCCGCGTGACGGTGGCGTTCGGCGTCGAGGACGTCGACTATCTGCGCAGCCCGGCGGGTATCGACGCGCTGCGGGAAATCGCCACGCTGCGGTTGGCCGGTAACACGCTCGTCGCCGACATCGCTTCGGCGCGTAAGCGTTTCGGTGATCGAGCTGCCGTGCTGGTCGAGACCACGCTGCTGCGCCGCAAGGCGGCGGCCAAACTCTCCAATCCCGATGGTTGGTTGTTCACCGACGAGGCCCTGCAGCAGGCCACCGCCGAACCGGTCGCCCGGCACCGCGCCCGTCGACTCAGCGGCACCCGGGTACACGACGCGACGTGCTCGATCGGCACCGAGCTGGCCGCGCTCCGCGAATCGGCAGACCTCGTCATCGGCAGCGATATCGATCCGGTGCGCCTGGCGATGGCGCGCAACAACGTCTACGGTGTGGACCTCTGCCGCGCCGATGCCCTTCGGCCCATCACGCACGGCACGGTCGTCGTTCTCGACCCGGCGCGGCGCAGCGCCGGACGTCGCCGGTTCGACCCGCATGACTACGCGCCCCCGCTCGACGAACTGCTCGATGTCTACCGCCAACACAACACCGTCGTGAAGTGTGCTCCCGGAATCGATTTCGACGCCGTGAGGCGGTTGGGTTTCGACGGTGAGATCGAGGTGACGTCGCTGGCGGGCAGCGTGCGCGAAGCGTGCCTGTGGTCAGCCGGGCTCACCGAGGGTGGGGTCAGGCGTCGAGCCTCGTTGTTGGACACCGGCGAACAGGTCACCGACGACGAACCCGACGACTGCGCGGTGGCACCCGCGGGGAAGTGGATCGTCGACCCGGATGGTGCCATCGTGCGCGCAGGGCTGGTCCGCCGCTACGCGGCACGGCACGGACTGTGGCAGCTCGACCCCGACATCGCTTACCTGTCGGGCGACCAACTCCCGCCCGCTGTACGCGGCTTCGAGGTGCTCGACGAAGTCGCCTTCAGCGAACGGCGATTGCGGCAGGCCCTTTCGGCGCGCGAGGTCGGCGCAGTCGAGATCTTGGTGCGCGGCGTCGACGTCGAGCCCGACACGCTGCGGCCGCGGCTTCGCCTGCGCGGCTCACAGCAAGCTTCGGTAGTGATCACCCGCATCGGCACCGGAGGCGCAAGCCGGGCAACGGCATTCATTTGTCGTCCGTCGCGCTGAGCGTCCACGTATCCTTGCGGAGATGCGCCGGTATCCGGACCGGCGCCGGCTGCGAGGACGTCGATGCGCAATTTCAGGTGGACCGCTCTGGTTGCGGTGGCCGCCGTCGCCGGCACCGTCGCGATCCCCGCGGCCGCCGCCCAGCCGGGGTGCGCTGACCTGCAGGGCACGGTGGGGCCGGATCAGATATGCCGGGTGAACGTCGAAAAACCGAACTACACCTACGAATTGAGTTTCCCCAACGACTATCCCGACCAGGCGCCGCTGGTGGCCTACCTGACGCAGGCGCGCGACGGCTTCGTCAACGTCGCCGAGAACCCGGGTGCGGACGGAATGCGGTACGAACTCGACGCCGAAGGCACCGGCTACCGATCGGGGCCGCCGACCACCGGCACCCGCAGCGTGGTGTTCAGCGTCTGGCAGAACGTCGGCGGGGTGCGCCCGCAGACCTTCTACCAGTCGTTCAACTGGAACCTCGCCACGAATGCGCCGATCACCTTCGACACCCTGTTCAGGCCGGGCTCCGAGCCCATGGACGTGATCTACCGCGAGGTCGATCGATACCTGGAGAGGCAGGGACTCATGGCCCCGGTTCCGCCGGGCCAAGGCACCGATCCCGCGAACTACCAGAACTTCGCGCTGACCGACGACTCGCTGATCTTCTTCTTCAGCCAGGGCGGACTGTTCCCCGAATCGGCAGGCCCGGTTCAGGCGACGGTACCGCGCGCGGCGGTGGCGCCGATGCTCGCGCTGTAAGGCTCAAGTCCGCACCGATTCGCGCTTGTTCCCGGAGAGCGGGTCGTAGTTCTCCCAGAACGACGCGCCGACGATGTCGAGCGCGTGCGGGTCGAACACCGGGTCCAGCCCGGCCCTCTTCTGCTCCTCGTAGTCCCACAGCGCCCGGTAGGCCGGTTGCTGGAGGATCAGGATGCCGACGATGTTCAACCAGGCCATCAACCCGACGCCGATGTCGCCGAGCACCCACGCCTCGGTCGCCGTCGACACCGCGCCGAGGACCACCGAGACCAGGATCAGCGCCTGCAGCACCATGGTCGCGTTCGAGCCCACGGTGCCGCGGATCAGCGGCACCGGTGTCGTCGACGCCCGGCCGAGCAGGAATCGAAGGTTCGTCTCGGCCATGTAGTAGTACGCGATGATTGTGGTGAAGCAGAAGAACGCCAGCGAGACCGCGATGAAGGTCGAACCGGCGCCGTTCCAGAGGGTGTCGAACCCGATCTGGGCGAAGGCGGGACCGACCTCGACATCGTCGGGAAGCCGGCCGCCGTCGGCGAGCACCGCGCCGGTCGCGCTCTCACCCTCGAACACGCGGTACGCGCCGGTCGACAGGATCAGGAACCCGGTGGCCGAGCAGATGAACAGGGTGTCGACGTAGACCGCGAACGCCTGCACCAGACCCTGCTTGGCTGGATGCGACACCTCCGCGGCGGCCGCCGCGTGCGGGCCGGTGCCCTGGCCGGCTTCGTTGGAGTAGATGCCGCGTTTGACGCCCCACATCACCGCCGCGCCGATGATCGCGCCGAACGCGGAATCCAGGCCGAAGGCACTGGCGAAGATCATCTCCAGCACCGTCGGAATCCGTCCGGCGTTGAGGAGGACGACGATCAGTGCCAGCAGGATGTAGACGACGGCCATGAACGGTACGACGATCGAGGCGAACGCCGCGATGCGCTTGACGCCGCCGATGATGACGAACGCGAGCACGATGACGGTGCTGACGGCCACCCACCACTTGTCGAAGCCCCACGCCGATTCCATCGCAGAGGCCATCGAGTTGGACTGCACACTGGGCAGGAGCAGCCCGCATGCCAGCACCGTGACCGCTGCGAAGATCAGTCCATAGACTTTGAAGACGCCGGCGGCGCGGGTGTGGGCCAGCGCGCGGCTCAGGTAGTACGCGGGCCCGCCGCGGTACTCACCGGTCAGCGGGTCGCGGGTCTTGTAGATCTGGCCGAGCGTGCACTCCACGAACGACGTCGATGCGCCGAGAAACGCCACCGCCCACATCCAGAACAGCGCGCCGGGGCCGCCGAAGGCGATCGCGGTCGCGACGCCGGCGATGTTGCCCGTGCCGACCCGCCCGGCCAGCGACATCGTCAACGCCTGGAACGACGACACCCCCGACGGCGACTTCTCGCCCTTGAGCATCAGCCGGACCATCTCGCGTACCTGGCGTACCTGCACGAACCGGGAGCGAATAGAGAAGTACACACCTGCGGCCAGGCACAGATAGACCAGCGCGTCGCTCCACACGTAACCGTTGACTGCGTCGAGGAACTCGGACAATACGTCTCCTTAGCTCGGGTGCGTCCGCACGCGCCTCGCGGGGGTCACACGCGCACGGTGGCATGCTGGCATGCCCGCGGCCTCTATGTGTTTCGTTGCGGTGACAAACTCGATACGCGGCCGGTGCCGTGCACTACGCCGGTGCGAAGCCGTACACCATGCCGTCGCTGGTGGCGGTGACCACGCGGCGGTCCTTTCCGATGGAGACGCCGACCGGCCAACCCGTCGCCCTGGGCAGCGGATAGCTGTTGAGGGTGCGCCCGTCGGCGGGATCGAAGACCAGCAGCGCCTGTCCGGCGTCCTCCCCGTCGCCGTCGCGGACGACGGTGTAGGCGAGATCGGCGCCGGATCGGCTCGAGGTCGACAGCGGCGTGACGTCGTCGCGGGTCCACTGCACCTCGCCGCGGTCGCCTGCGTCCTTGATGCCGGTCAACTTCGCCCCGGGCCCGCCGCCGGCGACGATCAGCCCGTCGGGTGACACGGAGGGCGGGGTCTGGGCGAGGTAGTCGAGCGGCACCGACCACTTTGCCTTGCCGTCGGCGGCGTTGAGCGCCCATAGCCGGTCGTCGCGTCCGTTGACGTAGACGGTCGATCCGTCGGCCGAAAACACCGGACTGGCAAGGGGTCCGTCGCCGACGGCGTCGCTGGTCCACTCGCGGGTCAGAAACGGCGACTGCCCGGGCCGGTAGCGCAGGCCCACGAGGATGGGGGCGTCGGCACCTGGTTCCCACAACGAGAGGACGACGGTCCCGGTGGCAGAGGCGAACGCCGGCGCGGCGGCCACCGGGCAGCGCGGGCGGGCCGGCCGGCAGTCGGCGAGGCCGCGCTCGGAGTCCTTGGGGTCGACGCCGGCGACCAGGTCGATCGGGCTGCCTTCGACCGTGCCGCGGTGGGCGTCGAAAACCAGCACCTGACCCAGGTGCGTCACGACCAGCAGGTGCCCCGGGCTCAGGATCCGCGCTGTGGTCGGCATCCCGATGACCGGTTGACGCCAGCGGATCCACTGCGTCGGGGGAAACGACAGCATGGCGCCGGGCTGTCCGATATAGAGATTGTCGAAGCCATCGAACAGCGGGCTCGACGCGCCGCCGCCCTGTACGAGGCGGGTGCACCAACGCTGCCGCGCCCTGTTGTCGGCCTCCCACACCATCAGCGAGCATCCGTCGGGGGTCTGCGCGTTGGCGGCCAGATAGCTGCCGGTGCCGAGTGCCACCGCGGCGCCGAGATCACCCTTGACAGACCGCATCCATTCCAGGCGCAGCGTGTCTGCACCCACGACGGGTTGGTAGCTGCTGTTGGCGGCATCGCTGTATTGGGCGGCCCAGCCGTCAGCGGCCTTGGCCTCGACCCAGGAGGTGGTGTCCTGGCAGCCCGCCAGTGTGGCCGTGATCAGCGCTGTCAGTAACGACACTGCCAGCACGGTCAATCGCCGGATCACTCGATCCTTCCCGTTCCTCGTCATCGGTCCACGTGAGGGTAACCGTTGCCGATTCGGACGCTCGCGTAGGCTTTCCGGCCATGACGACCATGTGGGGCGCGCCGCTGCACAAGCGGTGGCGAGGGTCGCGACTGCGTGACCCGAGGCAGGCGAAGTTCCTGACCTTGGCATCGCTGAAATGGGTGCTGGCCAACCGCGCCTACACCCCGTGGTATCTGGTGCGGTACTGGAGATTGCTGAAGTTCAAGCTGCGCAATCCGCACATCATCACCCGCGGGATGGTCTTCCTCGGTAAGGGCGTCGAGATCGAGGCGACGCCGGAGTTGTCGATGATGGAGATCGGTCGCTGGGTGCACATCGGCGACAAGAACACGATCCGCTGCCACGAGGGCTCGCTGCGGTTCGGCGACAAAGTGGTGCTCGGCCGCGACAACGTCATCAACACCTACCTCGACATCGAATTGGGTGATTCGGTGCTGATGGCCGACTGGTGCTACATCTGCGATTTCGACCATCGTATGGACGACATCAACGTGCCGATCAAGGACCAGGGAATCGTCAAGGGGCCGGTGCGAATCGGGCCAGACACGTGGGTGGGTGTCAAGGTCACGGTGTTGCGCAACACCACGATCGGGCGTGGTTGCGTGCTCGGATCGCACGCGGTCGTGCGCGGCGACGTGCCCGACTTCTCGATCGCCGTCGGTGCGCCCGCGAAAGTGGTCAAGAACCGCCAACTCGCATGGGAAACATCGGCGGCGCAGCGCGCGGAACTGGCCGCGGCCCTTGCCGACATCGAACGCAAGAAGGCCTCCCGCTAGCGCGCACTCTGGTTTCCGCGAGCGCGCGTGTCTGCATACGCCACGCCGCTGAAATTCAACAGCTTGCGCACGCTCGTCGCCGTTCGGCGACCGCGAACTGCTCACAGAGAACCGCCCCTAATCCCCTAATAGGGGTCTGGGTTGACCCTGCATCCGTTCACCGCAGCGAGGGGGCTTCGGCCCGTTTTCGGGATATCCGCGGATTCGTAACGTTCGCATCAGTTCGCCGGAGGTCGGCGACCGGACATCCGAAAGGACCACTGAGATGAACGTAATCGACTGGATTCTGAACCTGTTCCGTGACGAGGTCTCGGCTCAGGCCTTCGTCGACGATCCAGAACGGGCCATGTGCGGTGCCGGCGTGCAGAACGCGTCCGCAGCTCAACTGCAGCACGCCGCCGCGGCCGTGGCGCCTGCGGCGGTGGTGCATGGGGGTGGCAATCCGGTGGTGGGGCTGCAGCAGGCGGTGGCCCAGACGCACGGGATCGCGTTCACCCCGCAGCGGCA
>NZ_LZSW01000050.1:0-74434 GCF_001665615.1 Mycobacterium sp. 852014-52144_SCH5372336 | reverse complement strand
TCGGGATACTTGCTGACACGTCCCATAACTCAGATCCTCCCAAGATCGGGAGTCTCCGGAAACGCCGGGACGGGTCATGTACAGCGCTCGGTACCAGACCTATGGTGCAGAAAGCGCACAAAAGGTTTCAGCGGAAAAGCAAGTGGCACCCCACTTCCTCGGCGCGATTGTCTGTGATCAGGTTCCAACGAGTACGGGCGATATTGACACCCGGGCAGTCATAGACGGTCAGCAACGATTGACGACCCTGCAGCTTCTTCTACGTGGGCTGCTCGACGTCCTACAGGAAAGCAATTCCTCACGCGTGCCGCGGGTCAAGCGCTTGTTGGTGAACCCGGACGACATTGTCAGCCCTGAACATCCGGAGCACCGCTACAAACTGTGGCCAAGGCGCAAGGACCGCCTTATCTGGCCTGCCGCGATGAAAGATGAGACTCCGCCCCGTGACGTCGCGGACCACCCGTACGTGAAAGCGCGCCGGTTCTTCGCGGAACAGATCCGGGCAGCCAAAAACACTATTGACGACAACAGCCGGCTGGACGAGATCACCGACGCACTACTCGATCTGTTCAAGATTGTCGTCATCGACCTTGAAGAAAACGATGACGCCCAGATCATCTTCGAGGTTCTCAATGGTCGACAAACACCCTTGTCGGCCTCTGACCTAGTCAAGAACCTTCTGTTCTTGCGGGCCGAACGGGCGACGGAGGACGTCGAAAATCTCTACGACCAGTACTGGGCAGAGTTCGACCACAAGTGGTGGAAATCCCAGATCGGCACCGGTCACGCTGCTAGGCAACGACGAGATCAACTTCTCAGTGTCTGGCTCACCGCCGCGTCGGGTGATAGCGCGTCCGTAGCGCACCTCTACGGCGAAGTCCGTCGGTACCTCGATGCCAAGGACCGCAAGCCCAAGGACCTATTGCAGGAAATTCACGAATACGGTCTTGCGTATCGCGCTATCTACCAGGAGACGGCTCCGGTGTCCCGGCGTGTCAGAGATGCATACCGCCGGCTGATCCGTTTGAACGTCAGCACGGCTATGCCGTTGCTGATTTGGCTAACCACATTAGACCCCGTCAAGCTTGCCGGATCCGACCACGAACGCGCAGTGCTCGCAGTGGAGTCCTGGGTAGTAAGGAGGATGCTCCGCGGAGCCAACACACGTGGGTACAACCTCGCCTTCTTGAGTGTTCTGCGAGCCGCTCAAGCTGCCGAGCGGTCCGGTGGCGACGTCGCCGACGCTATCGTGACAGCGCTCGATGCGGACTCGCGTGCGCTGGGCTGGCCAGATGACGCGGAACTTGCGCAAGTCTTCAGGGATAAGCAGCTTTATCGCGACTTAAGCGCCGGGCGACTACGGATGGTGCTGGCCGCCGTCGATGAGGCCCTTCAAGCGCGGAACCGAAAAGAACCGCTCGCCACAATCGACTATGACCACTTGCAGATTGAGCACATCATGCCTCAGAAATGGCGTACAGCCTGGCCCCTTGATGCTGACGCCTCCGCGGAATCGGAGCAGTTGCGGGACATGGTTGTGCACACGGCAGGCAACTTGACTTTGGTCACATCCGCGTTCAACAGTTCCGTGTCGAACGGGCCATGGTCGGCCAAAAAGCTGGAATTCGCCAAGCAGGCGAAGCTCGAAATTAATCGTGCTGTAGGCGAAGCCGATAATTGGGACGAGGAAAGCATCGGGCGGCGAGCGGCTGAGCTGGCGGCGGTAGCTGCGGAAATCTGGTTGCCGCCGACACGTCTCCGGTCCGCCACGACACAATCTGGCGAGGAGAACTGAATGAACAACCGTTACCAGAAGTGGTCGGTGGATGAGACGATCCTCATCACCGACTGGGTAAAGAACCGCGGTGGTCAGCTACCGGATCAGAATAGCGCCGAGGTTGCTGCGCTGCGCGACAGCTTGTTTCCGCAGCGAAGCATCGACTCGGTGTACCTACAGGCGTGGCATGCCCAGTGTGCGCTTGGGTACGCCGATGATAACGGCAGTCGCTCGCGTCAGATCTTGGCTGTCGGGGTGCTGTTCCAGACCGACGAGGCCGAAATGTCTGCTAAGGCAGGGGAGATCCGCCTACGCCGCCGCGGTGACGATAAGTCAGCGGGATGACCTGGCTCGTGGATTGTACGCAGATGGCGCGTTCGCAGTTCCGTCCGTACGACTCGTCAGGCCGTACGACTCGTCACGCCATCGCCGTAATCCGCGGATTGAGAGTCGGTCGGTGGCAAGGAGCAGGATCGCACGGACCGCGCCAAGCGCAGCTGCTGTGATGCTGACTCAGCGTGCGAGGTCACCAGAAGGGGAGTCGCGGTTTTGCTCACCCTGCCGGACACGCCTAGCGCGGTGGCGGGATCAAAACGGCAACGCGTGATCGTCGCTACGGGCCGGGCTGGATCGAGCGGTGCGCGCGGCCACCGCTGAAACCCTGGCCGCGAATAGTCGCAATGTACGCTTCGCAGCCTGTGTAGCCGATTCGCCGCAACTACCTGTCGGGCGCCTTTGGCTACCATCGCGCCATGGCTACGACAACAACGAGCGACACGGCAGATAACCACGCTCCCCATCAGGTCAGCGACATCGCTCCCTTCCGTTGGCATGTCATCAGCAATATCGCCATGAAGCTGGGGTGGGAGTGGACACAGGAGAGCAACACCGTTGACCGTTTCAGCAGGGACGGCGTTGTGCTGACCGTGTCGTGGACTGAAAGAGCGGTGAAGGCAGCCACAGGAACTAACGGGCTCAACATCTTGCCTCGCGAGGCGGCAAAGCTTCAAAAGCTTTGCCGGGCTTTGGGAGCCGATATCCGGGATGACCAGAAATTCGCCTCGCTTCCGGTGGGAAATATAGCGAAGTTGCCCAACAAAGATCGGCTGGCAAGGGACGCACGTGCCGGTCTTAGAATAGTCGCGGAACCGACGCTTTCAACCGCGGTGGCGGGGGTGTCGCTCACGGCAGATACAGGCGGAGTGGCGGCTGACACTGTCCAAGAGGAGATTGTCGATTCGTCATCCCCGGAGAGAACCAACTGGAACTTCGCGCCTGGCGAGGAGAACACCCCGACCGGGTACGCCATGACCGATGTCGAGCAGCCCATCGATTTCGCCGGTGCCGCGGACGTTCCTGCTGTTACAGCCGTTTCGGTCGACGCCGTTCCCGAAGCAGTCATCACGGCTGAACGTGCTGAGTTCGAGCGCGCAGCGAGCGGTCAGGCAGAGCAGAAGGAGGCCGCACTCACAGCTCGTTTCCGCGAGTATCTGGAAAAATCGCACGGCCGAAAGGTCAAGCGATACAAGATCACTACCCCGACCGGTTTGTTGTTCACCGATACCGCGGACGTCACAGCCGGCGTTCTATACGAGGCGAAGGGAACCGCAGAGCGGATGAGTGTTCGACTGGCGCTCGGCCAGGTCCTCGACTACGGCCGTTACGTGGACCGTTATGTCGAGGGTGCTCAGCTGGCGATCCTACTGCCCAGCCCGCCGGCAGCCGATCTGGTCGAGTTGCTCGAGAGCCACAACGTTGGTTGTGTCGTAGAAGGCGAACTCGGCCACTTTTCTGACATGACCGGGCTGGGACGTTGCCCCTGACCGGACGAGCGCCGCGTCGCTCTTATCCCCGGCCGGGCGCATTCGCGGGGGAGGAAGACTTTGACCATCTCCGGGCCAACACTGAGGTCGATGGTTACAAGGTCCAGTGGGCTATTCTCCAGCGTGCAAAGTATATGAAAAAGACTCTTTACCCCGACCACATCCGCCGATCGGAGCAATTGGGCGATTTTTTTGGGAGTGGGACTCCAAGCTTGAGCCCCCGGTTGACTTCCACTAGGAGTGTCGAGCACGTCGGGCGGGGCACTGTACCCATGCCTGGACCAGCTGAAACCTTAGCGAGGGAATCGCGTGTGTTGTCGACAGGCGAACGTCAGTCGGGTGAAGCGGGCCCCCGCCCGGGAACCCTCCCCACCCCTTTCGGCACTCACACGGCACGGTCAGGGGATTCTCCTGGCTGCAATGCGAAACGCTTCTACGCGCGAGGCGATCGGGACCTAGACAGTCCATTCGGCCGGCCGCGTCTGATGTGGCTGCCAGGTGGGCACGCCGAGGATTTCGTCGCCGCGTAGCTCGTAGAGCCTCCACGTGCGTTCTGTAGGCCGGAAGGCGGCCGGGAGCCGGTCGAGTTCGCCGAAGCGGTGAAGTTGCACGGTGGCGCCGGCGCGCAGGCGTTCCAGTTGGGCGGCGATGTGCCCGCGCGAGGTGATGCCGGCGCGCGGTTGATCGTCGAGGCTGGGGGCTGCGGGGAGCCGCTTCTCGTATAGGGCGATGACGGCGTCGCGTAGGCCGCGCTGGACGCCGTGGATCCGACGTGCCGGCATCTCAGGCGCCTTCCAGCCGCTGCTGCTTGGCCATGTTGTGGCGGCGCCACCTTGCGTTGGCCGCGGCCTGCTTGACCGGGTCCTTAGCGCCGACGTCGAGCTTGAGCGAGGCCAGCAGCTTGGCGAGGGCGGCGCGCTGCAGTCGTAGTTCGACCACGGCGCCGTGCATCACGACGCGGCCGTCCTTGAGAGTGACGGTGCGGCCCTCGTCGTCGACGATGGCCTGCAGGTGTTCGATCTCGTCGGCGATCTCGGCGGCCAGATCGAACAGTTCGCGGTCGCGCTGGTCGGGTTCCAGGTTCTGGGCGCCCATGTCGGCGATGATGCGGCCAATCATCGCCTGTCCCGCGGTCTTAGCCATGGCCACCAGTATCGCCCTGCCACCGACACGATCGAGGTAGGCGCCCACCGATCGGCGCTACCCAGAACGGGTAATGCCCGTGGCTTTCGTGGCTTTCGTGGCGCGGTCAGGCATCTGCATGGGCACACCTCAGCAAGTCCGTTGCGGTCGGCGCTTATTCGGCGGGTATGACCGATTCTGAAGCCTGGCAATGGTTGCCGGTAGTTGCGATAAGATAGCGAAGCAGACTGCGGCACAATGCTTTCCACAGTTAATGAGAGCCATCGAAAACTATCGCTTGCTAATCCGTTGGTCGCGGGTTCGAGCCCCGCCCGCCCCACAACCAACTTGTATTAGGTCGGCTGATGTTGGACATATCTGTTTCGGGTGGTGCCTGACAATTCCCGGCTGATGGTTGACGGTTACTTCGGCTGATCCTTGACACTCATCTGAGAGCCGGCTGGCCGCTGGGTCCGCCGATCGGTGGACTGCGGTTTCCCCCTCCGAACCCTCCAGTCTGCGGACTGTTCGAGCTGTCGTTTCGGGCGATAGTTGGTTCACCGAACGGGCCTCGACCAGCGGGCCTGGTAACAGAAAGGTAGTCGACATGAGCAAGACGCAGAACACCACTGAGAAGGTCACCGTCGGCAGGCTCACCATCACCAGCCCCGCCGGACGATCCGCGCCCGCCAATTGCGGGTGCATTCAACCCCGCGCCGGTGTTTCGTCCGGGAAGCGGTGATCCGCCGTGGCGCTTGAAGGTCGACTTCAAGAGGCGTTGGCGTTCGAAGCGCCCTACGTGATCGATCGACTTGTCAGGGACCGGGTCGTGGCGACCCGGGCGTCCGCCGAACAGCTCTTCACCGAGGCAAAGAAGTACCTCGTGCTGTCCGCGGCAACCCCTGACAAGTCGTTCGACATGTCTTCGGCGATGGTGGACGAAGCGTGGCACGCGTTCGTGCTCTTCACCGCCGAGTACACCGACTTCAGCCAGCGATACTTTGGAAGCTACGTCCACCACGCGCCCGCCGGCGAGCGCGGCGGGCCCGAAACGACGATCTTGGACGGCTCCCAAGAGATGGCTTCCTTCGACGACTTCTGCCGGCGATATGAGGAGCTGTTCGGGCAGCCGCTCCCAGGAATCTGGTACGACAGCGACAACGTCACTCCGTCAACCCGGGTCGTCAACGATATGGCACAGACGTTGGCGATCGCCGCCCAAGACCACACCGTCCACGTTGTGGACGGCACCGGGAACACCGTGCTCTCCGTTGATGAGATAGCAATCGAGGCAGTGGAATTCATCGTCAACATGCACACGTTCTATGTCCGCGAGCTCCCAGGAGACCTCACCGCGGCCGAGAAGGTCGGCTTGATCCAGCCTCTCATCCGCTTGGGCGTTCTGCGTATGGCGCCCTAGCGGCCTCAGTGCTCGACATCGGTGACCAGGCTCAGAACTGAGAGCTCCGAAAGCGACGCCCTCGCCCAAAAGGACTGCTGCGCGGTACGTTGCCACGCGTGAGCGAAGACAGAGTTCGAGTGGAAATCAGCGGCACCGGCTTGGCGACCGTGACGATGATTCGCGCAGACAAGCACAATGCGCTCGACCACGCCATGTTCGAAGGACTGGTCAATGCCGCTGCGCAGGTGGCCGGTGTCCCTTCGATCCGCGCGGTCGTGCTCCACGGCGAGGGTAAGAGCTTCTGCTCAGGCCTCGACGTCGCGAGCTTCGCTGCCCAGCGGGGCGGCACGAACGTTCTGTTGGACCGAGACGCCGATCACCCGGCCAACTTCGCCCAACGCGTGACCTACGACTGGTCGCTGGTGCCCGCGCCCGTCATCGCCGCGATTCACGGCAACTGCTTCGGCGGTGGCCTTCAGATCGCACTGGGCGCAGACATCCGAATAGCGGCTCCCGACGCGAGATTGTCCATCATGGAAATCAAGTGGGGCCTCGTTCCCGACATGGGTATCACGCAGACACTGCCCCGGCTGATACCGATCGACGTCGCCAAGGAGTTGACGTTCACCGGTCGCATCGTCTCCGGCAGTGAGGCGTCGAAGCTCGGTTTGGTCACTCACACTGCGGACGATCCGCTCGCCGCCGCGTTGGCACTTGCCGGCGAGATCGCGCAGAGATCTCCGGATGCCGTGCGCGCCGCCAAGCGCCTCTACAACGAGACCTGGGCCAGTGATGACGCCGCGGCGGCGCTGTCGCGTGAATCCCAGTTGCAGACCGAACTGCTTGGCAAGTCCAACCAGATCGCCGCTGTCAGCGCCGGGATGTCGGGGAAGCCGCCCGTCTTCACCGATCCCGAGTAGAACCAATTCCGAAGCGGTGTGACGGTCACGATTCGATCTCTCGGAATTTGTTGAGTCAGTTCTCAGTCCACTCTCAGTCGACGCGGGGACCGTGTGCTGAGGCCATGTGGGCTGATCAACGATCCGGAAAGAGAACGAAAGCAAATGACCAACACTCCGCGGTATTCCACGGACCAGCCCTCGAGTTCGGCTACGGGACAGCCATATCTGCCATACCAGGCTCACATCCCGTCACATCTGCGCTACGAATGGCGGCACGGCCATCCTCCACTCTATGACCTGAGACATCCTGCACAGCAAGCTGATACCGCTCCGATCCCTAGGATCCAGCTGAAGAAGTCTCGTCGCGGGCTCGTCGTTGCCGGAGCTGTCGTGTGCGCTGTCGTGGGCGGCGGGGTCGGTGCGGCCGTTGTGGGCATCGACGACCGTACGCACCACCCGATCGCCGCGCAGACACCCATCGGTGCTGCACCCCTCACGCCACGCGCGGCCGCCGCTGCTCCCGCGGGCACTGTGGAGGAGGTGGCGGCCCGGGTGCTGCCGAGCGTCGTCCAGTTGAAGATCGACTTGGGCGGTGAGGGCCCTTCGGGTTCGGGGATCGTGTTGAGCGAGGACGGCCTCATCCTCACCAACAACCATGTCGTGGCTGCCGTGGCCGACAGTGATCGCGGAGTGTTTCCCAGCTCGCGGCGTGGCGGGCCCACGGCAACCGTGGCCTTCTCCGACGGCAGAACCGCACCGTTCAGCGTTGTCGGTGCCGACCCATCGGGCGATCTTGCCGTCGTTCGCGCCGAGGGGGTTTCCGGATTGACGCCCATCACCATCGGATCCTCGGCGGATGTGAAAGTCGGCGAGCAAGTCGTCGCGATCGGCTCGCCCCTCGGCTTACAGGGAACGGTGACGACGGGCATCGTCAGCGCGCTGAACCGGCCGGTGTTCGCCGGCGGCGATGCGGGTGGAGACGTCACTGTGCTCAACGCCATCCAGACAGATGCTGCAGTGAACCCCGGCAACTCCGGCGGCGCACTGGTGAACATGCGCGGCGAGCTGATCGGCGTGAATTCGGCAATCGCGAGCATGGGCAGCGGCTCCGGCGGCCAGAGCGGTTCTATCGGGCTGGGCTTCGCGATCCCCTCGGATCAGGCCAAGCGTGTCGCCCACGAACTGGTCACGACGGGCACCGCCAGTCATGGTGCGCTCGGCGTGAAGCTCGGTAGGGAAGCCACCAAGGCCGGCGGCGCCACCGTCGCCGTCGTCGACGGTGGCCCCGCATCCGCCGCTGGACTGCCGAGCGAAGCAGTGATCACCAAGGTCGACAACCAGCCGATCGACGGCCCTGAGGCGCTCGTGGCGGCGATCCGCTCGCGCGCCCCCGGTGAGAACGTTTCCGTCACCTATCTCAACGGTTCGGGGGCTGCTCAGACCGCGCAGGTCACGTTGGGCGAAGCGTAGGGGCCGGCTATTGAACCGGCCGCAGAACCACCACTCCAGGAACGGTCGGGACGTAGTCGAACAGTGGGGTGTCGACCACCTTGTTGTCGCCAGGAAGCGAGGACGCGTTGCGTAATACCGGGCCATTCGGTGTGTCGACGAAGATTCCGACATGCGTGACGTCGAGGCCGCCGTCTTCGGAATACGCTCCGATGTAGTCACCTGTTCGGAGGCCGCTCACCACGCCGCTGTCGAACTGCGCGCTCGGAACGTAGGACACCGTCCGGGGCACAACCGGCAAGCCGGGCAGATACACGCCGCCGGAGTCTTTCTGGTTCAAGTTCTTCTGCACCGGAATCGCGTTGGTGCTCAAGCTGGTTGTGATGTCAGTCGCGACCGCAGGTGTGGCCGCCGCCCAGTCGGTGAAGAAGTGCTTGCGGTTCGCGAAGGCCACGACACCGTCCTTATACCGGACATCGATCAGTGCGGCGATGAACTCGTCGCGGTTACCCGCCCGTTTCAGCGCCTCGACGTAATCGGCATAGGTGAAGCAGTCGACCTTCGACAGTTCGACCACCAACTGCTCCGGCTCGCTCGCCGAACCGACGAGCGTGTGTGCGCCATAAGGGGTTCCGAGAAACGCGCGTGAGATGACCTCGGCAAGCTCCGGTGGTGGCCCGCCGTTTCTGGCCGTCAGCATCCGCTCGAGGATCTGCGCGTTCTGCTCGGAGATAAAGACGTCGGGCGCCGGCGCTTCCGCGGCGGCAAGGTAATTCACGGCGAGGATGGGATTGGCCTCGGCGTAGCCGACCGGCAGCAGCACGTCACCGGCGGTGGACAGGTAGTAGACCTCCCACCGGTAATAGGTGTCGAAGCCGGCAGGGTCGGCGGCCATGACCGCGGCATAGTCGTGGATGGCCCGCACGTAGTTGTTCGAGTTGTTGTAGCGGTACAGAGCGTAGTCGCGGTCTCGCGTGAAGCCGTTGGCGGACAAATAGCGTCCAGCCGCCATGATGCTGTCGCGAGGCGAGTGAATGTCGCCACCGGCACCGAAGGCGGCGAACGTCGAGGGCATGAACTGCATCGGTCCCTGCGCACCTGCCGTGCTCACCCCGGCGACGCGTCCGAAGGCGGTCTCGACGAGATTGATCGCCGCCAGATAATGCCATGGCACGCCGAACTCGGATTCCGCCTCGCGGTAGTGGGTCATCAATTGGTCCACCGGCGTGGGCGCAACGATCCGCCACGCGGGCAGCGTGTCCTTCGGCCGGCTCATCACGCCGAGTTCACGCCGCGCGTGGACGTTGTGGTCGTAGACCTTCCCGAGCTCCGGCGGAATCCGCGGGCGCACGATCGGATCCCACTCGGGGTGTCGTCCGATGGCTCGATACGCCAACTGCTGGCGTTGCGCCGCCGCATTCTTCAACGACTCGGTCGACGAGGGATCCCGCAGCGCTCGTTCGTCGGCGACCAGGTCGTCAGCGATGCGCACCGGATCGGATGCCAATTCTCGGCGCGGTTCCTCGGCTGTGGGTGGTGGGGCCGCACGAGCCGGCGCGGCGGACGTCGCGGCGGGTGTTTCGGGCTTGTCCGAATCCGAGCATCCAACTAGAGCGAACAAGATCATCGCGGCGCTCGCGGCGGCAGCGATCCTGGCGGCGGCGAGGCGGGCATTCATTGCCGTCGGAGTCTAGCGCCGAAGCCAGACCCGCCGGCGGATCACGCCTGCTTGGGTTCCGGGCAGAGGTACAGCCGCGCCCCGGCCACAATGAAGTTCGACAGCGTCTCGTCCTTGGTCGCGATGTCCAGCTTCTCGGCCACGGCGGCCGAGTCGGCACCGCGCGCGAACTGAGCGCACGCGTCGCGGGCGAGAGTGGTCAGTGTGGTGCAGTCGCCCGTATAACCCACCGAGGTGATGCTGCGGCAGAGGTCGTCCTCGGGCGAAGCGGCAGCCTGGGGCGCGGCCATCAGCAGGCCGACCGCTGCGATCGAAAGCGCTGTGAGCGCACGCGTAGTCATGTCACGTCCTTCCTAGCGCTCGACTACCCGCTTTGGCTCGCGGCACGCAGGATCGGACGCAGATCGAGATTGCGGCGTTACCAAGACCGGGATAGCTGCTTGGCGTCAGCGGCGTGGTGACAGACTGCGCACATGGCGTGGGATTTCAGCACCGAACCCGAATTTCAAGTGAAGCTCGACTGGGTCAAGCAGTTCTGCGAAGAGAAAGTCGAACCGCTCGACCACATCTTCCCGTACGCGGTGCGATCACCCGATCCCGCGGTCAAGGCGTACGTCCGCGAACTCCAGCAGGAGGTCAAGGACCAGGGGTTGTGGGCCATCTTCCTCGACAGAGAGCTCGGCGGACCGGGCTTCGGGCAGCTCAAGCTCGGTCTGCTCAACGAGGTCATCGGCCGCTACCCCGGCGCCCCACACATGTTCGGCGCGTCGGCGCCGGACACCGGCAACATGGAGATGCTCGCCGCATACGGCACCGAGGAACAAAAGGAGCGGTGGCTCAAACCGCTGCTCAACCAGGACATGTTCTCCGCTTACTCGATGACCGAACCGCAAGGCGGCAGCGACCCCAACCTGTTCAAGACCCACGCGGTGCGCGACGGCGACGAATGGGTGATCAATGGCGAGAAGTGGTTCACCTCGGCAGGCCGCGTCGCCGACATCCTGTTCGTGATGTGCACGAACGGGATGTTCGTCGTCCCGCGCAAGACCCCAGGCGTCGAGATCATGCCCGAACCGCGCAACCACAACCACATCGTCTACCGCGACGTCCGCGTGCCGCATGATCATCTGCTCGGGCCGGAAAACGGCGCAAAAGTGTTGGCGCAGAGGCGACTCGGTGGTGGACGAATCCATCACGCCATGCGCACGATCGCGCAGTGCAACCTGGCCTTCGACATGATGTGCGAGCGGGCGCTCAGCCGCGAATCGCACGGCAAGGTGATCTCCGAGCACCAGATGGTGCAGGAGAAGATCGCCGAGTCCTACGCGATGATCAAGATGCTGCACCTGTTCGTCCTGGAGACGGCGTGGAAGATCGACAACACCTCGACCCAGGAGGCCCGCACCGAGATCGCCGCGGTCAAGTTCACGATGGCCAAGGTCCTGCGCGAGGTGTCGTTCAACGCCTTGCACATCCTCGGGTCGCTGGGCACCACCGACCTCACCCCGATCCAGGCGATGTACGCCTCCGCGCCGACGATGGGCATCGCCGACGGCGTCGACGAAGTGCACAAGGCCACCGTCGCTCGCCGCGTGCTGCGCGACTATCAACCGCACGAGGGTGACTTCCCGACGGAGTTCCTGCCCTACAAGCGGGAGCAGGCGCGCCAGAAGATGCAGCCGGTGCTCGATGCCCGCCCGGAATTGGCGACCGCCGCCGAGGCGTATCAGAAATATCTGTCGGGGCGGCGCTGACGTTCGCGCCGCGGGCGCGCTCGCCTAGGGTGGACGCATGCGGTTCGCCATCGCCCTACTCGGAGTGATCGTCGCGTTGTTCGGCTTGCTGTTCACCCTCCAAGGCTTCGGCGTGGTCGGCGGCAGCCCGATGAGCAACACCACCACGTGGTCGATCCTCGGCCCGATCATCGCTCTGGTCGGTATCGCGCTGGCCGTTGGCGGTCTTCGCCGTCGCAAGCCGTGACGTTCACACGGGTCTGCGGAACACCGTTTCGATGAGCAGTCGCCGGCACCACAGCCGGTAAGCCTCCACGCTCCAGCCGTCCCGGTGGGTCACCCGGCACCGCGAACTGCACGGAATCGACATGCCGGGAACGTTCCCGGACTGGGGCCGGGCGGGCGGACGCGCTCCTTCACTTCACGGTGCCGTCCTTCGAATATCCGATTACCGATGCGCCTCCGACGCTTCGCTTTGCGGGGCCGCTCTCGGCCACGGGTTCACAAGCCCCGCTGCCGAAGTGGTGGTGCGACCTCGACGGGACCCGGCCGGTCGTGCACGTCACGCAGGGCACTGTTGCCAACACCGATTACGACCAGGCGATAGCTCCGACATTGCGTGCTCTCGACGATGAGGACCTTCTCGTCGTGGTGGCGACGGGTGGGCGCCCGGTCGATACCCTGCCGCCGCTCCCCGCGAACGCGCGCGCGGCCGAGTACCTGCCGTACGACGAACTTTTTCCGCGTACGGCAGTCCTCGTCACCAACGGCGGTTACGGCGGTGTGCAGTACGCCTTGCGGTACGGCGTGCCGATCGTCGCCACCGGCGGCAAGGAAGACAAGCCGGAGGTTGGCGCTCGCGTTCAGTGGGCTGGCGTCGGCCGGCGGATCAGAAGCGAGCGACCGACCGCACGCGCGCTGCGCCGAGAGATCCTGCGGGTGATCGACGAGCCGCGATACCGACACGCCAGTGCCCGCATCGCGGCTGACATGGCCGCGTCCCCGGGCTCTGCCGAAGTGGCCGCGGTCGTCGACGGTCTGGTGGCCCGGCAGGCGCCGGAGACGGGGGACGTATACCCTCCTGTCGCGCCGACTTCGTGAGGGCGGCGGAGCTATGCCCAGGCCAGGTGGACAGGCGATCGTTGATGTTCGCTGAAAGCGCACAAGCGGGGGCCGCCGCTCTGTAACGCTCGGGTAGGCGGAGCGATGAATTCTGTGAGGCCGGCAGCGTCGGGGGAGCCCTCAGGGTGCTCGTTTCCGTCTCAGCGACGAACGGTTCGCACGGCGCCGAGCCGCCAACCAGGCAGAGAAGGGAGTGGAGGCACGATGGGTGCTCCGCTGAATGAATTCCGCAGGGATGTCCGGAAACGAGGTATCGCCGTCGTCGCGTCGGGAGCCGTGATCTCCCTGACCGCGCTGACCGCCGGGCTCGCGCCTGCCGTGGCGCAGCCCGATTCCGACGACGTCGTGACGACGGTCGCGCCGGAACCCAGAGTCAGCGCTCCTGAGCCGGAGGTGACCGTCGAGCAGCCGACCTCGGCCCCCGAGCCGCAGGTGCCGGCGACCCAGGTCGCGCCGCAGACGCAGGCACCGCAGACGCAGGCACCGCGGACACAGGCGCCGGTCGTCGAGCCCGAGCCCGCCGCCGAGCCCGAGCCGGCTCCCGCCCCGCAGCCGGCTCCCGCCCCGCAGCCGGAGCCCGCGCCGCAGACCGTAGCCCCGCCGAAGACCAGCACCGCGGTCCAGTCGGCCGAGCCGTCGACGCCGGCCGCCGAGCCGTCGGCGCCCGCCGAGCGGACCCCGGCGACGTCGGCCGCGCCGCGTACCAGCGCTGCCGCTCCGGTGACCAAGCCCGAGACCAGCGAACCGGCCGAACCGGGCGAGTCCACCGCTTCGTCTGCAGCGATCGCACCCGCGTCGGAGACTGAGACACCGACGTCGAGCGACAAGACGGTGGCGGAGACCGCCGGTAACGAGGAGAGCGGTTCGGACTCCGACACCCCGACGGTGTCGATCGAGAACGCCTCCAAGGAGATCGAGACGCTGGCGCCCGAGACGCTCGAAGCGCCGGCCGAAGACATCGAACTCGCACGCAACGCCAAGCCGGTGTTCGAACCGGAGCCCGCGCCCGCCCCCGAGGAGGACGTGACCGCGTTCAAGCAGTCGGTCGACATGACGCTCGGCTTGAACGGCGCCGAGGCCAGCGCCAGCGCGAAGGTCGAACTCGAGGCCAAGCGTGACCGCGACTTCGAGCTGGTCAGCAATGTGCGTCAGTGGCAACCGGAGTGGATCGAGTACGACGAGTTCTACCGCCCGGTGCTGATGAACCCGTTCCGGGACCCTGTGCGCATCGTCTACGTCTACGACATGCGCCCGCGCATCGCCTACATCCCGCCGCTGTCGCGGCTGGTGCTCGAGGCGGCCCAGTTCGCCGCCTACAGCTTCACCGCGGCTGTGCTCAGCCCAGTCGTCGCGGCGGCCAACGTCGCGCAGGCGGTGAGCAACATCGCCGTCGGAACCTTCTTCGGTGGCGGCTACTTCCCGGGCGCCGGCCTGCCGTTGCCTCCGCCTCCGCCGCCCGTGCTGCGCTATGACAACGTGCCGGTTCTGGTCAACTACTCCAACGCCCGTTACGAGCCGTTCCGGGTGCGGCAGATCGTCGATGTGGGTGAGGACCGCGTCTACGGCGGGCGGAAGGTGCTGCTCGACGGCGCGACGCCGGTCTGGGGTGAATGGACGCAAACAGCAAGCGGGGAGCGCCAATTCGAGGTCCGCAAGACCCAGCAGTTCCCCGGCTTGAGCGAACCGGCTGAGGCTCCGCTGCCCGGCGACTACCGGCTGCGGCTGGCGTCGGACGAGGCTTCGACCGGCGGTCTGACCGGCCGGGACATCTTCCTGATGGTCTCGGCGGGTGTGATCGGCACGCTCGGCTTCGGCGCCATCGGACTGGCGTTCTTCCTCGGCCGTCGGCGGCCCGAACACTGACGGGTCGCGGGCGCACCGGGAAAGTCGTCACCGCCGTTACGCCGTCGTCAACAAGGGTGCATGATGGTGCGATGCCCGAGGTTCGCGTGGGTCCGCTGCTTCGTCACGTCGGCAAAACCGACGCGACCGTGTGGGTCGAGACGGACAAGCCGTGCGGGGTCGAGGTCCTCGGCAGCCACGCCGACACCTTCGAGGTCGAAGGTCATCACTTCGCGATCGTCTGCGTGACCGACCTCGACCCCGACAGCGAACACCCCTACGAGGTGCACCTCGACGGCGAAAAAGCCTGGCCGCCAACCGGATATGAGTATCCGCAACCGCGGATCCGGTTGATGCCGCGGGACGGCTCATTGCGGCTGCTGTTCGGGTCCTGCCGCGCGTCGGCCCCCCATCACCCGCCCTACACCTATCAGCACTGGTGGCACCCCAAGGGCAAAGGCATCGACGTGCTGCGCACATACGGGATGCGGATGCTGCGCCAGCCGTCGGCGCTGTGGCCCGACGCTCTGCTGATGATGGGTGACCAGCTCTACGCCGACCAGGTGAACGACACGATCAAGGATCTGGTCGCCGATCGCGAGGTACACGCCGACGGCCCCGTCGAGGTGCTCGAGGACTTCGAGGAGTACTGCATCGGCTACTGGGACGCCTGGTGCGATCCGGTCGTGCGATGGATGCTCTCGACCATTCCGACGTCGATGATGTTCGACGACCACGAGATCAACGACAAGTGGAACACCTCGCAGGCCTGGCTCGACGAGAAGCGCCAGACCGACTGGTACCAGACTCGGATCATCGGCGGGCTGATGGCCTACTGGATCTACCAGCACCTCGGCAACATGTCGCCCGACGAACTGGCCAAGGACCAGACGTTCCAGCGCGTCATCGAGACCAGGCAGGGTTCCGAACTGGTTCGCGAACTCGCTCAGATAGCCGAAAAAGACGACGGTGCATCACATTTCAGCATGTGTCGCGATCTCGGTCCGGCGCGGTTGATCGTCGTTGACGCCCGTACCGGCCGCCAACTCAAACCGGGGCGGCGCCGGATCACCACCGACGAGGAATGGGAATGGATCACCGCCAACGCCGACGGAAACTACCAGCACCTGCTTTTCGCCAGCTCGCTGCCGATCCTGCTGCCCTACGGAATGCACCACATCGAAGCCTGGTCGGAGGCCGTCGGCGACGGCGCCTGGGGACGGTGGCTCACAGGTCTGGGGGAGAAGGTCCGCATCACGGCCAACCTCGACCACTGGGCCTGCTTCCAGCAGAGCTTCCGGCGCTTCGAGGATCTGCTCATCGACGTGGCGAGTGGACGACGAGGTCGCGCGCCCGATTCAGTGGTGCTGTTCGGCGGCGATGTGCACCACTGCTGGGTGTCCGAGGTCGAGGTACCCGACGAGGCGACCAGGCTTGGCACCAAGGTCTGGCAGGTGGTGTGTTCGGGACTGCGCAAGGAGCCGTCGGCGGTCGAACGAGTCGTCCTGCGGATCGGTCACACCGGCTTCGTCGAGACCGTCGGCAAGGCGCTGGCGAAAACCACGAAAGTGCCCAAGCCGCGGCTTCGGTGGCGCCCCGTCTCCGAGCCGCATTTCCGCAACCAGGTCGGGACGCTGGAGATCGCGGGCGGCGAGATGGGCGTACGGATCGAGAAGGTCACCGGCAGCTGGCGCAAGCCGCACCTGACCACCGTCATCGAGCACAAATTGCTCTGAAATCGCTTCAGCCGGCGCCTTTGCCGTTGTCGACCCGGTAGACCGCGCCGTGGATCGCCGCGGCGTCGTCGCTGGCCAGAAATGCGATGGTCTTGGCGACGTCGACGGTGTCCATGAACCCGCGCGGCGACGCGATGCGCATGATGAGGTCCCAGTCGGCGTCGTCTGGTGCGGAGAACTCGGTGGTCTGCGCGGTCGGCATGCCGCCAGGGCAGACCGCGTTCACCCGGACCTTCTCCTTGGTGTACTCGACGGCCAGCGCCCGGGTCAGCCCGACGAGACCGTGCTTGGCCGCGCAGTATCCGGCCGAGTACACCTCGCCTTCCACACCCGCGATCGACGAGACGTTGACGATGTTGCCGCCGCTCTTCGACAGATGCGGCAGCGCGGCACGACAGAGGTAGAACGGCCCGTGCAGATTCACCGCCAGGTCGCGTTCCCACTCGTCGTCGGTCACCGCGGTGGTGTGGCGCATCTGGTGAAAGCCCGCCACATTCACGAGGACGTCGAGGCGTCCGAATTCCTCCACGCACCGCGCGACGGCTTCACCGCACGCCGACGACGACGTCACGTCCACCGACGCGAAGCGGCCGCCGGGCACGGCCTCGAACACGGACGCCATCCGTTCCGCGTCGCGCGCGATCCCGAAGACGGTGGCACCGCGTTGGGCGAACAGTTGCGCGACCGCGGCGCCCAATCCCGCCGAGGCGCCCGTCACCAATGCGACCTTGCCGCTGAGTTGAGTCATGGTTGAAGACTTTCTCACGGGCAAGCGCGCGGGCCGACGACCGGAGTCGCCGCAACAGGTGATCCTGGTTCCTATGGTCGAGAGTGCATCCGGGGTTGTTCAGCCAATGACAGCCCTTAGTGCAATCTCGCCGCTAGGAAGCCGACGGCCCTACTGGGCCGAGACGCGAGGGCGCTCCGGGGGTACGGCGGCCAACAGCGCGCGGGTGTAGTCGTCGCGGGGTGAGGTGAACAAATCGGCGGCCGGCCGGTACTCCACCGCCGCACCGTCGCGCATCACCAGCACGTCATGGCTGACCTGCTGGACGATCGCGAGGTCGTGTGCGATGAACAGGTAGGTCAGCCCCAGGTCGCGTTGCAGACCGGCCAGCAGATCGAGCACCTTCGTCTGTACCGAAACATCCAGCGCCGCAGTCGCTTCGTCGAGGATCAGCAACTCGGGTTCACCGGCCAGTGCGCGGGCGATGCTCACCCGCTGGCGTTCACCGCCCGACAGCTCGTGCGGGTAGCGCGACGCGAACGACGTCGGCAGACCGACGAGGTCGAGCAGTTCATCCACCCGGGCGGCGCGGGTGCGCCGACCCTTCGCGAGCCGGTGCACGATCAGCGGTTCTGCGATCGTGGCGCTGACGCGGGCGCGCGGGTTCACCGACGAGAACGGGTCCTGGAACACCAGGCCGATCCGCCTGCGCAACGCCTTCTCCGCCTTCCCGCGCACCTCGAATACGTCGGCGTCACCGAGTTTCGCGGTGCCGTCGTCGGGCCGCAGCAGGCCGGTGAGCGCGGACGCCACGGTCGACTTGCCCGAACCTGACTCGCCGACGAGGCCCAGGGTGGTGCCCCGGCGAATCTGAAACGACACGTCTTTGACGGCGTGCACGGTCGACTTGCCGACCGGTGTGCTGACTTCGAACCGCACGTCAAGACCGGCGACGTCCAGCAGCACGGGTGCATCCGGCACCGGGGGTGGACCCGGGCGCCCGACGAGTGGCCGCGCGGCGAGCAGTTCCTGGGTGTACTCGTGGCGAGGCCGGTCGAAAACGTCGGTGACCGAGGCCTGTTCGACCGCTTCGCCGCCGCGCAACACCGTTACGTCCTCGGCGACCTGGCCGATCACGCCGAGGTCATGGCTGATCCACACCACCGCGGTGCCGAAATCGCGTTGCAGTTCAGCGACGAGTTCCACGATCTGCGCCTGCGTGGTCACATCGAGGGCGGTGGTCGGTTCGTCGGCGATCAGCAGAGCCGGATCGCACGCCATCGCTATCGCGATCATCACGCGCTGCTTCTGCCCACCGGACAGCTGGTGCGGATAGGCGCGCAGCCGCGATTGCGGGTCGGGAAGTCCGACCGCCTCGAGCAGCTCGAGCGCCCGGCTGCGGGCCTGCTGGCGGGTCATCCGCCGGTGCGCCTCAAGTGATTCGGTGATCTGCCGCTCCAGCGTCAACAACGGGTTCAGCGACGTACCCGGATCCTGGAACACGAACCCGATCTGGCCGCCGTGCACGCTGCGCAACACTCGGTTCGAGGCTCCGACGAGCTCGGTACGGCCGGCTTCGGTTGTCAGCGTGCTCGTTCCGGCGACTCGCGCACCCGGCGCGTCGAGAAGGCCCGTCGCGGCGAGGACGGTCATCGACTTGCCCGAACCGGACTCACCCACGATCCCGAGGGTCTGTCCGCGGTGCACGTCGAACGACACTCCTCGCACGATCTCCCGCCTGCCGATGCTGACCCGCAGGTCGCGCACGCTCAACACCGGATCGCTCACTGCTGCGTCCCTGTGCGGCGGGTTTCTGCGAGCGTGCGCTGCCGGGGATCGAGGACGTCGCGCAGACCGTCACCGAGCAGGTTGAACGCGAGCACGGTGACGAAGATGGCGGCACCGGGGAACACCGCCATCCACCACGCCATCGTCACGAAGCCCTGCGAATCGAAGATCATCCGCCCCAGCGACGGCTGCGGCGGCTGAATGCCCAACCCCAGGAACGACAATGCGGCCTCGGACAGGATGGCGAAGGCCAGCGACAGCGACGTCTGCACCACCAGCGGTCCGGCGATGTTGGGCAGGATGTGGCGGCCCAGGATGTAGAGATGCCCGGTGCCCATGCTGCGCGACACCGACACGAACGGTTCGACACGCACGCTCATGGTGCTGGCGCGGGCCACCCTGGCGAAGATCGGCGTGTAGACGATGCCGATCGCCAGGATCGTCGTTGTCACACCGGGTCCTAGGATCGCGACCACGGCGAGCGCGAGCAGCAGCACCGGAAACGCGAACATCACGTCGACCACGCGCATGAACACGGTGTCCAGCCATCCGCCGCGATAGCCAGACACCACACCGATCGTCACGCCCACCACCACCGCGAACGCCACACTGACCACCGCCACCCGCATCGACGCCTGCGTGGCCACCAGCACCCGCGACAACACGTCGCGTCCCAGTTCGTCGGTGCCGAACCAGTGCACCCCGCTGGGCGGTTGCAGCGCGTTCGGGACGTCGACGTCGTTGATGCCGTACGGCGCAATCCAATTGGCGGTGACGGCGACGAACGTGATCAGCACGAGCAGGGCCGCGCTGACCACAGTGACGGGATTGCCCATGAGCAGCCGCAGCGACGACACCCTGCTGCTCGACTCGGCGCGAGCTGTCATGACAACCGGATCCTCGGGTCGACGACGGCGTAGAGCACGTCCACGATCAGGTTGATCAACAGGAACAGCGCCGCGATCAACAACACCGTGCCCTGGATGACCGCGTAGTCACGCCCGGCCACCGCGTTGTAGACGAGCCGGCCCAGCCCCGGCCAGGCGAACACCACCTCCACGACGATCACCCCGGACATGATCGTGGCCAGCTGGATACCGGTGATGGTCAGGATGGGAATCAGAGCATTGCGCACGGTGTGGCGCAGCGTGACCACCCGCGGCGCAAGCCCTTTCGAGCGCGCGGTTCGCACGTAACCCATCGCGGCAACCTCGAGCACCGCAGAGCGCACATAGCGCGTCAGGATCGCGCCCGCCACCAGTCCGACGGTGAGCGCGGGCAGGATCAGATGGCGCAACCAGCCCACGGGGTCGTCGAACAGCGGCCGGTAGCCCGAGGTGGGCAGCCAGTGCAGCGTCGACGCGAACAGCGCGATGAGCAGTATGCCCATCCAGAAGTCGGGGATCGACACCCCGAACTGGCTACCCACCCGCACGAGCGCGTCGCTGACCCGGCCCTCGTGCAGCGCCGACCAGATTCCGGCCGGGATGGCGATCAGCAGAGCGATGACTATTCCGACCGCCGCCAGTGACACTGTGGCTGGCAGTCTTTCGAGCAGGATCACCGTCACCGGATCGCCGTTGCGAAAACTCACCCCGAGATTGCCGGTCAACGCGTTCCCGATGTAGGACAGGAACTGCTCGACGATCGGTTTGTCGAGGCCGCTCGCCGCCCGTAGCGCCTCGTAGGCCTGCGGTGTGTAGCGGGTTCCCAGCGCGATGCGCACCGGATCGCCGGGCACCAGATGCACCAGCGCGAAGCTGACCATCAGCACGCCGAGCAGCACCACCGCCGAATACGCCAACCGGCGCGCCAGAAACCGCGTGATCGGGTGAGTGAGCAAGCCCGTCATCAGGTTTCGCTCCCATCCAGGCTCGCCGTGCGGAAGCGAACGGCACCGTCACGGCGGGCTTCGTAACCCGACAGGTTGGTCACCCACGCCTGGATCACCGACGGGTTGTACAGGTAGATGTAGCTCACCTCGTCGGCGATGATCGTCGCGGCGCGCTGATAGAGCTCGAAGCGCGCTTGGCGGTCCGTCTCGACACGTCCCGCGTCGAGCAGGCGGTCGACCTCGGGATTGGAGTACTTCTGGGCGTTGCTCGTTCCGTTCGTATGGTGCTGGGCGTAGTAGAAGTCGTCCGGGTCGATGTTGCCGAGCCAGCCCATCATGAGCATGTCGAAGTTGCCGTTGTTCTGCTCGTCGAGCCAGGTGGCGAAGTCGACGGTGCGGATGTTGACCGAGATGCCAAGTGGAGCAAGGTTATCGGCGATGACCTGCGCCGCGGTCACGGTTTCGGGATACTCACTGGTGACCAGCATGTCGAGGTCGACGTCATCCACGCCGGCCTCGTCGAGCAGCCGTTGGGCGGTCTCCGTGTCGTAGCGGTAGCGGTCGTATGCGGTGTACCAGGGGTTGCCTTCGGGGATGGCGAGTTGGTTGGCGGCCGCGGTGCCGTAGCTGGTGGCCTGCACGATCGCGGCGCGGTCTATGCCGTAGGCGACGGCTTGGCGTGCCCGCACGTCGTCCCACGGTTTGTCCGCCTCGTTGAGCGCGAGATACCAGTAGTCGTTGCTGGCGGCCACCTGCAGATGCAGCGAGTCGTCGTCACGAAGCTGCGCCACCCGCTGCGTCGGGACGGAATCGGTCCAGTCGACCTCACCGGCCTGCAGCGCCGACAGCGCGGTCGACGGTTCCGAGATGAACCGGAACGTCACACCGCCCACCTTCGGAACGCCACCCCAATACGCCTTGTTCGCCGTCAAGATGATGGAGTCGCCGCTTTTCTGCGACTGGAACGCGAACGGTCCGGTACCCACCGGGTGAGTGGCGATCTGACCGCTTTTGACGTTGCGACGCTGCACGATCGCCATTCCCTTGAATCCGCCGATGTTGGTCAACAGGTTGGGCGTCGGTTGTTTGACCCGGATCACCACGGTCATCGGGTCGACGGCCCGCACGTCGGCCACGGCGCTGAACTTGTCGACGTTGGCCAACTGCTCGTCGATGATGCGCCGGTACGAGAACACGACGTCGTCGGCGGTGAACGGGCTGCCGTCGTGAAACGTCACGCCCGGCCGCAGATGGAAGGTCCACGACAACTCGTCGGGGCTGACCTCCCACGACTCGGCGAGCGCGGGCCGCATCTCGAGGTTGGAGTCCGGTTCGACGAGCGTGTCGAAGACGTTCTCGAGCACCTCGAAGGAGAAGTACGCGCTGGTCTTGTGCGGGTCGAGCTGGTCGGGTTCGCCGGCGATGGCGGCGACGAGGTTGTTCGAGGACTCCCCGAGATCCACGCCTTGGCCGGTGGAGCACCCGGCCAGCACCGTCACGGCGGCGACGGCGGTGACGACCACGGTGGCGAGTACTTCCACCAGTCGTTTCATGCCTTCACCCCGCCGGTTGTGTGCATCGTTTCTACCCCTCGCCGGGGAGCAGCGAAACCCGGAGCCGGGGAAAGTCGTGACGACGCTGCGTGCACACTGAGATACTCGACATCAACCGTAGACGGCTGGAGGGGCACGACGTGACCAAGACGATCGCACGGGCGTTGGGCGTCGCGGCGTGCGCGCTCGGGCTGATGTTCGGCGCCGCAGGGATCGCGGCCGCCCAGGGTGATGTGAAATCCCCCGACACCCCCGAAGGGGTCTACACGGTCAAGATCGCCGGACAGGCCGAGACCACCTGGGAGATCTACCCGATCTGCGTACCGACGGTGGGCGATCTGCGCGAGCCGCTGATCCTTCCCGTCGGGTGCCGGCTCAAGGTCACACCGGCGGGCCGCGGAGGCGCCGAAGCCAACATGGTCGGCGGCGAGTGGACGTTCCAGGCCAACACCTTCGACTCGATCCGCAACTGCCCCGACGGAAGCACTGCGCTGCAGAAGGAGATCTACTCCTTCAACGGGGCTACGCTCACCGGGCGCGCGAGGATCATTCACGGTGCGGTGTGCGGGGAACAGCCCGGGATGGTCGAATTGCCGCTGACGATGACGTTCAAGAAACCGCTGGCGATTCCCGTCACGCCGTATCCACTCATCTGCGAGCCCGGCGGTCTGCGCCGCTGCTTCTAGGTGCCTGACGACCCGTCGATCGGAGGAGCGGCCGGGCGCGGGCTGGACCACGCCGGGCGGGCCCGCCTGCCACTCCTCAACGGCAAGGCCCTCGATCTGACCGGTCCCGGCCTGACCGATCGATGGGGTGTCACGTGCACCGACCTCGGCGCGTCGGCGGTCGCGCCGAACGGAAAGCTGGTCTCGGTGTTCGGCGACACCTTCTCGGGTCTGCGGGTCGGCCAGGGGGACTGGCGATCCCCGGTCGTCCTGATCGGCACGGGCGACGCCGACCACCCGATCGTCTACGAACGCGCCGGCGGCAGCGATCCCGACTACGCGCGCCAACTGTGGCACTACGAGCACGACGACGCGGGCACCGGCTGGCGTCGCGGCGGTATCAGCACGGTGATCCCGTCGGACCTGCTGACCGTCGGCGGGTCGATGTATCTGCACGCGATCGTCAACCGCGGCTTCGGCAACGTCGTCTGGACCGAGATCTGGCACTCGCACGACAACGGAGTGAGCTGGGCACATCTGGGGGACAAGGCCAAGTTTCCCGCCGACCTGCACGACGGTCATGCACAGTGCTGGGCTTGGGATCACGACCCCGACGACGGCTGGGTGTACGTGGCCGCGACCGGCTTCCAGCGCGACAAGGGCATCGTGCTGATGCGGGTGCGTCCGGAGCATATCGGCGACAGAACCCGTTATCTCAGTTGGTATTACGACGGGACGAGATGGTCGTGGGGGACGAGACCGGCGACGCCGATCACGCCCGCAGGTGAGCGATGGGGCGAGCTCGCGCTGCGTCGCATCGGGCCGGAAAAGTGGGTGCTCGGCGGATTTCTCGCGTCGAAGTACGCGCTCGGCTACCGGGTGGTGCCCTCACCGGTCGCCAACATGCACACCACGCCGGTTCAGACACCCATCCTCGGATCGGCGTGGGAGGACGAAGACCATGTCGGCAGCCGGGTCGCCCAGCTCTACGGCGGCTACCTC
The DNA here is from genome assembly GCF_001665615.1 of Mycobacterium sp. 852014-52144_SCH5372336. Taxonomy (NCBI): domain Bacteria; kingdom Bacillati; phylum Actinomycetota; class Actinomycetes; order Mycobacteriales; family Mycobacteriaceae; genus Mycobacterium; species Mycobacterium sp. 852014-52144_SCH5372336. The sequence goes on along the minus strand of NZ_LZSW01000050.1, from coordinate 50,279 downwards.
TTGCCGGGGTCGCGCTTCGACATCGACGGTGGTATCGGACTGATTGTCTCGCAGTGGAATACGACGTCCGGCTGGCCGTATCGAGCGATGCAGTTCAAGACCGCGCTCAAAGACAGCACCAAGACGGTGCCGCCGCCCGATCCGATCAATTTGTAGCGTCCGATCCGTCGGGGCCTAGACGCCCCTATGGTGTTAGAGCGGGGCCGAGGGAAAGGCGAGCAGTGGCTGGGAGATCTGGGGATTCTGGCGCCAAACGTGTAGTGGTCTGGGGCACCGGATTCGTGGGCAAGATGGTGATCCCCGAGATCGTCGAACATCCCCTGTTCGAGCTGGTCGGCGTCGGCGTGAACGACCCTGACAAGGTCGGCCGCGACGTCGGTGAGATCTGCGGGCTGGACACGGAGTTGGGGCTGGCCGCGACCGACGACGTCGATGCGCTGATCGCGCTGAAACCCGACGCGCTGGTGCATTACGGGCCGACAGCCAATCACGCCGACGACAACATCGCACTGATCACCCGCTTCCTGCGGGCCGGCATCGACGTCTGTTCGACCGCCATGACGCCCTGGATCTGGCCGACCATGCATCTCAACCCGCCGAACTGGATCGAACCCATCACCGAAGCCTGCGAACTCGGTGAATCGTCGTGCCTGACCACCGGCATCGACCCCGGGTTCGCCAACGATCTGTTCCCCATGACGCTGATGGGCCTGTGTTCGGAGGTGCGCAAGGTTCGTGCCTCCGAACTGCTCGACTACACCAACTACGAAGGCGACTACGACCGCGAGATGGGCATCGGCAAGCCGCCCGAGTACCGGCCGCTTCTCGAGAATCCCGACATCCTGATATTCGCCTGGGGCGCAACGGTTCCGATGATCGCGCACGCCGCGGGCATCATGCTCGACGAGATCACCACCACATGGGACAAGTGGGTCACGCCGACCGAACGCAAGACCGCCAAGGGCGTCATCGCCCCGGGTAACGTCGCGGCCGTGCGCTTCACGATCAACGGCGTGTACCGGGGCGAGACCCGCATCCAGCTCGAACACGTCAACCGGATCGGTAACGACGCGGCGCCGGACTGGCCGTCGGGCAACGAGAACGACGTCTACCGCGTCGACATCGAGGGCACACCCAGCATCTTCCAGGAGACCGCGTTCCGGTTCACCGACGGTTCCGGGCGCGACGCTGCGGCGGCCGGCTGCCTGGCGACCGGCCTGCGCGCGCTCAACGCGGTGCCCGCGGTCAACGACCTTTCGCCGGGCTGGGTGACGGCGTTGGATTTGCCATTGATTCCGGGCGCAGGCACCATCCGCTAATGGCCGATGGGATAGGGCTGTCGGTCGGCGCCACCAACCTGGCGGCCGTCGTCGTGGGCAGATCAGCCCTGACCCGGTCGCCGGTGTTGACGCGGTTCCCGCATCGGCCGCCCGAGGTCGGCGTGCCCAGCGAAAACCCCAATCTCGACGAGCGCGGCCTGATTCTCACCGATTTCGTCGACCGGGTCGGCGACCATGTCGGCATCGTTGCCCCCGACGGTTCCACTCACAAGGCCGACGTCGTGCTCGCCGATGCGCTGCGGGCGATGCTTCACGCGGTCGGGGGCGGCCAGAGTCCGGGCGGCAACATCGCGGTGACGCACCCGGCGCACTGGCGGCCCGCCTCCGTCGACGCGCTGCGCGGCGCGCTGGCCGCCATTCCCGAGTTTGCGCGGCCCCGGACCGCGCCGGTCGTCTCCGACGCGGTGGCCGCGCTGACCTCCCTGCAGGTCGAACCGGGGGTGCCCACCCGCGGTGTCATCGCGCTCTGCGACTTCGGCGGGACGGGAACGAGCATCAGCCTGTTCGATGCCGGTAACGGTTACGCGCAGATCGGTGAGACCGTCCGCGACCACGACCTGTCCGGTGACCTGGTCGACCAGGCGCTGCTGACCCACGTCCTCGAGGATCTGTCGGCGGCCGGGGCCGTCGAGCTGACCAGCACCTCGGCGATCGGCTCGCTGTCGCGGTTACGGGCGCAGTGCCGCGGCGCCAAGGAGCGGCTTTCCACGGCGACGTTCACCTCGCTGGTGGCCGAATTGCCAGGGCACCGCAGCGATGTGCGGCTGACCCGCACCGAACTCGACGAAGTGCTGAGCGGTCCCCTCGCGGGTTTCGCGAACACGCTGCAAGAGACGTTGGAGCGCAACGGGATACGTGGACTTGCGGCCGTCGCATCGGTCGGCGGCGGGGCGCGGATCCCGATCGTCACCACCACGCTCTCGGAGCGGTTCCGGGCACCGGTCATCACCTCGGCCCATCCCGAATTGGCCCAGGCGGTAGGCGGAGGGTTGGCGGCCGTGCGGGGCACCGTGGAAGAGGGGATGACCGCGATGTCCGCGGCACCCGGGGCTGCGGCTGCGGCCGCCGCGGCGACGGCGATGGCCCCCGAGGTCGGCTCTCCGGGCGACGAGGGGGCACCACAGTCGGGTTCCTTCGGGGCGTTGGCCTGGTCGGACGCCGAGGACCTGCCCGACGTCCCCGAGGGCAAGGCCACGGACCCCTACGACTACGGACCGCCCGCGGGAGCCGGCGAGGTGCGGCCGCAGATGCAGTTCGGAGACGACGAGTCCTGGGACGACCTGCCGCCGCGACCGGTGCCGTGGTATCGCAATCCGGCCGTCCCGCTGGCCGGCGGTGTCCTCGTGGTCCTGGCGGCGCTGGTGGCCGCGGTGCTGTGGGTGATGTCCGGCGACGAGTCCGCACCCGATCCCGCGTCGACCACCACACCGCCGATGACGGTCACCCCGCGGCCCACGACACCGACCACCGCCGCGCCGCCGCCACCGCCGGCCACCCAGGCGCCGCAGACCGTCTACCGGCCGCCTCCGCCGGTGACGCGAACGGTCACCGAACCGCCCCCGTCGCCCGAACCGCCACCTCCACCTCCGCCGTCGCCGGAGCCCCCTCCGCCGACGACGGAGCCACCGCCGACGACCGAGCCGCCGCCGACCACCCAGCCACCGCCGTGGAGTCCGACCCCGCCGTACCCGACGATCCCGGGGCTGCCGTGGGTGCCCGCTCCACAACTACCCGGTCAGCCGGGACCGTAGGCTAGTTCGGTCGGCTGGCAAGATTTCGGCGGCGCTGCTAATTATTGCCACCTATTGGTAGGGTGCCGGCATGCATACGGTCGCGGTTGTCGCGTTGCCGAACACGATCGCGTTCGACCTGGGCACCGCTGTCGAGGTGTTCGGCCGCGTTCGACTGCCCTCGGGGGAGCCGGGATATCGCGTCATGGTGTGCGCGACGGCTCCGGTTGTGACCGCAGGTCCGCTCGCCATCGCGAGCGACCGCCGGATCGCAGATCTGCGGCGCGCCGACACCATCGTGGTGCCCGGCTGCGACGACCTGGACACCCCGCCGCCCGATGAGCTCGTCGACGCGCTGCGGTCGGCCCACCGCGGGGGAGCGCGGATCGCGTCCATCTGCACGGGCGCGTTCACGCTCGCCGAGGCGGGACTGCTCGACGGTAGGCGGGCTACCACCCATTGGGTGGCCGCCGACCTGTTCCGTGCGCGGTATCCCGATGTGCACCTCGATCCCGACGTCCTCTACGTCGACGAGGGCGACATCTTGTCGTCGGCCGGCGCGTCGGCCGGGCTCGACCTGTGTCTGCACATGGTGGCGCTCGATCACGGCAGCGCGATGGCCGCCGATGCCGCCCGCATGGCGGTCGCGCCGTTGCACCGCAGCGGAGGCCAGGCCCAGTTCATCGTGCGAAACCGCCCGGCGGTCAACAGCATTGCCGAGCAGATCACGCTCGACGACCTGCTGGCATGGCTCGAACGCAACGCGCACCGCGACCTGACACTGCACGACTTGGCCGCGCAGGCGGCGCTCAGTGTGCGAACGCTCAACCGTCGCTTCCAGGCCGAGACGGGGCAGACGCCGATGCAGTGGCTGACGGGTGTGCGCATCCGCCATGCGCAGCAGTTGTTGGAGAGCACCGACCACGGTGTCGAACGCATTGGCCGCGAGGTAGGCTTCACGTCCGCGGCGAACTTCCGCGAGCAATTCCGGCGACTGACCGGTGTGTCGCCGCAGAGCTACCGCAACACGTTTCGCGATCGCATCGCCGGCTGACGGCTCAGGGGTTCCTCGGCTTCTTGGTCAACACCAGGTGCGCCATCGGGATCTGAGTTTTCTCGGGGGCCGCGGCGAGCCGGGCGGCCAGGCCCGCCTCCAGGCGATCGAAGACCTCGGCCGTCCGGGGGTCGGCGGCGCCGCCCTCGAGTGCGGTCGCCAGCATCGGGAACACCGCCGCCCTGGCGAACGACGCCCATTGCGCCCCGAAAGTCGTTGCGTTGCCGTCGACTTGGTACTGCTGCCAAAAGCGGTCCCCGGCGTCGAAGATCTCGAGATGTTCGATCTCGAGTTGTTCGAAGCGGCCCTTCGGCGCGAACGGCGCCAGGAAATCCTGTTCCCGACGGCCGACGATCGGGATACCCATCCGGTGCACCTCGTCGGCCGTCAGCAAGCCGTCGGCGGCCAATTCGTCGATCGCATCGACCAGCGCGCCGAGCACCTTGCGGTACCCCACCTCACCGTTTTCGTCGACCGCCGTCGTCATCACGACGAGACGACCACCGCGGCGCAGTTCCCGACCGCGGAACGCTATGAACTCGTGCCAGTCGGTGGCGGCCTGCCTGGCATACGCCGCGCGCACGGCCTCGTCGCGACTGTAGGCCACATGGACATGGTCGGGGATCGGCGCGGGGACGCGGCTGAGCCAATGGATGGCCCACGAACTCCAGCCGAGGATCACGCTGCTCGACGGCATGATCTGCGAGTAGAACGACCGCCCGATGGCGGAGGCGAAGGCCGCCGAGTCCTTGCTCAGATAGGTGTCCGGATCCTCGGCCAGGGTGCGGAACAGCGCGGTGAAGTCGTTATCCGGTACGTCGGTGTGCACGACCAAGGTGGGGTGATCAGTGCGGGTCCGCTTGCGCACCACCGCGATTGCCGCACAGATGGGCAGAAGCGAGTTGTGGCCGGTCGACGCGCCGTAGTCGGCGATGACGAACGGCTGCGGAGGCCTCGGGATCGGAACGGCCGCGGCCGCTTCCTCGAAGAGCTTGATGGCTCCCTGCAGGCCCGCGGCCTGCAGACGCGAACCGGCGGTGTACGACCCGCTCTCCATCGGCTCGGGCCGCACGACGATGCTGGACTCGGGCATCGCGACCTCCGTGACGTGCGGGCAACAGGTTCGGTCCCATCCGACCGTAGTCCCCGTGGGCCGTCGCCGCCGACGGAGGTCGACGTATCCATTGCAACACCGCGCCGCGCGCAGCCTGCCGTGCCAAACTCTGCCCATGAGCGGAAGGGTCGGGCCGCGCGTCGCCGTCGTCGTCTCCGTGTTGACCCTCGTGACCGCCGTCGTCGGTTTCATCGTTACCTTGGTGCTCAACACGTTCGTCCTCGACGATTTCGACGCATACGGCGAGGTGCCGATTCCGGGATCCGGAAACATGGAGTTGCCCGCGGGCGAGGTAACCGTCAGCTTCCATACCGTGACCACCGGACAACCCACCAGTGGCTTCCCGATCCCCGCGCTTAGCATCAACGTCGATGCGCCCGAGGGTGCGGCGGATCCCGAGGTGACCGAAAGTATCGGCGGGACAACCACCGTGAACAGCGACACCCACGTGCGGATCTGGGTGGTCCAGGTCGCCGAGCCCGGCACCTATCGAGTCTCGACCGACGGCAGTGTGAACGGATACATCAACCCCCGCCTGTCCTTCGGCCACGGCAGTTCGTACGGCTGGCTGGCGTGGCTGTGCGGCGGGTTGGCCGCACTCGGGGTACTCGCGCTCATCGGCGCCCTGATCTGGTCGGGCCGCGCGGCCAAGGCGGCGCGCCCGCTGGCGCCGCACGAGATCGTCAACGCCGAAGCACCGCCGACGCTTCGGGCGGTCTCGACGCCCGCCTCGGCGTATCAACCCGACGACCGGGGCGCACGCCTCGAACAGCTCAAGCAGTTGGCCACTCTTCGGGATTCGGGTGCGCTGACCGAGGCCGAGTTCGAGGCGGAGAAACGACGAATCCTGGGGGACTAGCCGCAGTTCAACTGCCGCGGGCCACCCACTCGTCGTAGTTGACGAGTTCGTCGCCGATGGTCGTGGAGTCGCCGTGCCCGGTGTAGACGACCGTGTGGTCGGGCAGCTTCCCCAGCCGGCCGGAGATCGACTCGAGGATGGTGGGGAAGTCAGAGAACGACCGCCCTGTCGCCCCAGGCCCGCCCTGGAAGAGGGTGTCGCCGGAGAACACCGCGTTCAACTCGGGCGCGTGCCAGCACACCGAACCCGGCGAATGGCCGGGCGTGTGCAAGGCGCGAAGCTCGGTCCCGGCGACCCGCAGGGTGTCGCCGTCGGCGACGGTGCGGAAGTCGCTGTCCGGGTGCGTCATTCGCCACAGCATGTCGTCGGCCGGGTGCATCAGCACCGGAGCGTCGAGCGCCTGACCCAGTTCGGGCGCCACCGTCACATGGTCGTTGTGCCCGTGAGTGCACACGACTGCGACCACATGCCGACCGCCGACCGCGTTGACGATCGGTCCCGCGTCGTGGGCCGCGTCGAACACCACCACCTCGGAGTCGTCGCCGACGATCCAGATGTTGTTGTCGACTTCCCAACTGCCGCCGTCGAGTTCGAAGGTGCCGTGGGTGACCACCCGGCCGATCGGTCCGCCGTTCATGATTCTCCGTTCTTCGCGCGAGCATTCCTCACAAGATCACCACCGAGCGCAGCACCTCGGAGCCGCCGTGCATCTTGTGGAACGCCTCTTCGACGTCGTCGATGCCGATGCGTTCGGTGACGAACTTGTCCAGCGGTAGCCGCCCCTGCAGGTACAGGCTGATCAGGGTGGGGAAGTCGCGTTCGGGCAGGCAGTCGCCGTACCACGAGGACTTAAGTGCGCCCCCGCGCGAGAAGAAGTCGATCAGCGGCATCTCCAGCGTCATGTCCGGGGTCGGAACCCCGACCAGGACAACGGTTCCCGCCAGGTCACGGGCGTAGAACGCCTGCTTCCAGGTCTCCGGTCGCCCGACCGCGTCGATCACCACGTCGGCGCCGAAGCCGTCGGTGAGGTCGGCGATGGTCTCCACCGGGTCCAGCTCGCGGGCGTTGATGGTGTGGGTGGCGCCGAAGTCGCGCGCCCACTCGAGCTTCTTGTTGTCGGTGTCGACGGCGATGATGCGCTTGGCGCCGACCAGGGCAGCCCCGGCGATCGCGGCGTCGCCAACCCCGCCGCAGCCGATCACCGCCACGGTGTCGTCGCGGCTGACCGCGCCGGTGTTGACCGCGGCGCCCAGGCCGGCCATCACGCCGCAGCCGAGCAGGCCGGCCGCGGCGGGGTCGGCGGCCGGATCGACCTTGGTGCACTGCCCCTCGTGCACGAGGGTCTTGTCCGCGAATGCGCCGATGCCCAGCGCCGGGGTCAACTCGGTGCCGTCGGTCAGCGTCATCTTCTGCGCGGCGTTGTGGGTGTCGAAGCACAGGTGCGGGCGGCCGCGCTTGCAGGCCCGGCACTGGCCGCACACCGCGCGCCAGTTCAGGATCACGAAGTCACCGGGTTCGACGTTGGTGACGCCTTCGCCGACGGATTCGACGGTGCCGGCGGCCTCGTGGCCCAGCAGGAACGGGAATTCGTCGTTGATGCCGCCCTCCCGATACGTCAGGTCGGTGTGGCAGACCCCGCACGCGGTGACGTCGACCACCACCTCACCCGGACCCGGGTCGGGAATCACGATGTCCACGACCTCGACTGGTTCGTCCTTCTTTCGTGAGATCACTCCGCGCACCGTTTGACTCATGAGTACAACCTATCGGCTGCGGGCAACACGGGGCATATGGCTGATTCGCTTCCCGCGCTGTTCCTCTCCCACGGTGCGCGATCCCTCGCAGCCGGCACGGCAGGTGATCGACGGCTACTGGACGGGGTTGGCCAAGAGATCGATCGAATTGATTTAGCCGTTGAACCGCCCGGCGCGGGACTCCGTTGTGCAATGGACATCAGTTCATCACGCCGGAGGGAACCCGCTATGACCGATATCGACCACAGTCCAGCCGCGGACACGACCGAGGATTTCGCCGCGCGGATGGTGTCCGCGATCGACAACGCCAGCCTTGTCCTGCTGTTGTCGATCGGCCACCAGACCGGGTTGTGGGACACCATGGCCGGTTCGGCCCCGGCCACCAGCGCTCAGCTGGCCGCGGCCGCGGGACTCAACGAACGCTATGTGCGGGAGTGGCTGGGCGGTGTGGTCACGGCGGGGGTGGTCGACTATGACCCCGCGACGGGCGCCTACTGGCTGCCGCAGCACCGGGGCGCGGTGCTCACCCGGGCCGCCGGCCCGGACAACGTCGCGCGGTTGGCGCAGTTCATCTCGCTGCTCGGCGAGGTCGAGCAGAAGATCATCGGCTGCTTCCGCTCCGGCGGAGGGTTGTCCTACAGCGAGTACCCGCGGTTCCACACGGTGATGGCCGAGCAGAGCGGAGAGGTGTTCGACGCCGCGCTCGTCGACGTCATCCTGCCGTTGGCAGAGGGATTGCCGCAGCTGTTGCGCGACGGGGCCGATGTCGCCGACATCGGTTGCGGCAGCGGGCACGCGATCAACGTGATGGCCCAGGCGTTCCCGGCCAGCCGGTTCACCGGAATCGACTTCAGCGACGAGGGTCTCGGCGTGGGACGCGCCGAGGCCGCCCGGCTGGGCCTGGCCAACGCCACCTTCGTCGCAGCAGACGTCGCGGCACTCGATATGTTCGAAAGATACGATGCGATAACGGTTTTCGATGCCATCCACGACCAGGCCGCACCGGCGGCCGTGCTGGCGAACATCTATCGTGCACTGCGCCCGGGCGGCTGCCTGCTCATGGTCGACGTCAAGGCCTCGAGCCGGCTGGAGGACAACGTCGGCGTTCCGCTGTCCACGTATCTCTACACGGTCTCGACGATGCACTGCATGACGGTGTCGCTCGGCCTCGACGGCGCGGGGTTGGGTACCTGCTGGGGCCATCAACTCGCCGCGTCGATGCTCGCCGACGCGGGCTTCAGCGACGTTCAGGTGCGCGAGATCGAGACCGATCCGATCAACAACTACTACATCGCGCGCAAGTAGGCTCGGCGCGATGAGCGCGCTGGATCTTATGGACGACTGGCCGGTGCCCAACGCCGCGGCCGCCGTGGTCGGACCGTCCGGGGTGGTGGCCGAGCACGGCGAGCAGCGGCGGCGATTCGAGTTGGCGTCGGCGACCAAGCCGCTGGCCGCACGTGCGGTGCAGGTCGGTGTCGAGGAGGGCGCCGTCGAACTCGACACCGAGGCGGGCCCGCCTGGGGCGACCGTGCGTCACCTGTTGGCGCACGCGTCGGGTTACTCGATGCGCTCGTCGGAGACGATGGCCGAGCCGGGGACGCGGCGCGTCTACTCGAACTACGGGTTCGGGGTGCTCGCCGAGACGCTCGAGAAGGCGACGGGCATCGCGTTCGACCGGTATCTGACCGAGGCGGTGTTCGAACCGCTGGGCATGACCGACAGCGTGCTCGATGGCGGTGCGGCCGCCGCGGGGTACGGCGCGACGTCGACGGTCGCCGATCTGGCGGCCTTCGCCGCGGACTTGCTGCGGCCGGCGACGGTCTCCGCGCAACTGCATGGCGAGGCGATTTCGGTGCAGTTTCCTGGCCTGGACGGGGTGCTGCCGGGGTTCGGTGTGCAGCGGCCCAACGACTGGGGGCTGGGCTTCGAGATCCGCGGCGGCAAGTCGCCGCACTGGACGGGCGAGGCGAACTCCGAGCGCACGTTCGGGCATTTTGGCCAGTCAGGGACGTTTTTGTGGGTCGATCCGGACGCCGATCTGGCGCTCGTCGTGCTCACCGACCGCAATTTCGGCGAGTGGGCGTACAAGCTGTGGCGGGCCTTGTCTGACGAAGTCCTGAGAGAATTCGCCGCAGACTAGCGCAACAGGCGCCTCACAAGGCACAATAGACACGCACGACACAGCTGTAATTTTTCGGTTTCAGAGGCCGCTTGGGGAAGACGTCCCTCGTGGAGCCGAAGGAGTGGCAAATGCGTGCGTCGAACCAGTTCGCCGAAGCGACGACGGGCGTGGTCTACATCCACGCGTCACCCGCTGCGGTGTGCCCGCATGTCGAGTGGGCGTTGTCGTCGACCCTTCAGTCGAGGGCGAACCTCAAGTGGACCCCGCAACCGGCCATGCCGGGACAGTTGCGTGCCGTCACCAACTGGGTCGGCCCGGTCGGGACGGGTGGCGCGTTGGCCAGTGCGCTGCGCTCGTGGTCGGTGCTGCGCTTCGAGGTGACCGAGGACCCCAGCCCCGGGGTCGACGGCCATCGCTGGTGCCACACGCCGCAGCTCGGACTGTGGAGCGGGTCGATGAGCGCCAACGGCGATGTGATCGTCGGCGAGATGCGGCTGCGGGCGATGATGGCCGCCGGCGCCGACACGCTGGCCGCCGAACTGGACTCCGTGCTGGGCACGGCATGGGACGAGGCCCTGGAGCCGTACCGCGACGGTGGTGCGGGCGCGGAGGTCAGCTGGCTCAGCCGCGGAGTCGGGTAGCCGACGACATCAGGCAGGGAGTCGGGTAGCCGACGACATCAGGCAGGGAGTCGGGTAGCCGACGACGCCGATTGTGCATCCGGCGACGCTTTTCGCCGGTTTTCCGTCGTAGTTTTCACTTTCGGCGCGGCGTCAGGATCTTGAGCGCGCCGGGCACCGCCGACACCTCGACCGGTAACGGGCACATGTACTCGCCGTCGGCGTAGGCGTTGATGCCGGGGGAGTCCACGGTGATCGTCTTGGCCCGTGCGGTGCTGACCTCGTCGAGGTCGACGTGGGTGCCCTTGAACACGGTGGGGAACAACCGGATCAGCCGGCTGCGCGACGCCGAGCCCACCATCGTGACGTCGAGCAGGCCGTCGGTCGGGTCGGCGCCGGGGCAGATCCGCATGCCGCCGCCGTAGCTGCGGGTGTTACCGAATGCGGCGAGCGTCAACTCCGTTGTCACCTCCTCGCCGTCGAACGACATCCGAAACGGCAGCAGTCGCAGCTTCGACAGTTCGGCGATCATCGCGAGGTTGTATCGCATGCGGCCGTGGGGCCAGCGCATCCGGTTGGTCCGGTCGGTCACCAGCGAGTCGAAACCCGCGGCCATCACGGTGCCGAACAACTTGTCGGTGCCGTCGGCCCCGCGGATCCGTCCGAGGTCGATGGTCCGGGCGACCCCGCCGGTCAGGCCGTCGACAACGACGTCGGCGGCGGCTTCGGGATCACGGGTGGGAATGTCGAATTCGCGTGCGTGGTCGTTGCCGGTCCCCGCCGGGATGATACCCAACGGGATGTCGGTCTGCGCAAGCACTTGCAGCGCAAGGGAAATGATGCCGTCGCCACCGACGACGACGAGCGCGTCCATCCCGCGTTCAAGCGCGCCCTCGACGAGTTTGCGCGCATGCTGGGCGCTGGTGCCCGCGATCGCGACGACGTCCACGCCGCGCCGATGGAATTGCGCGACAGCGCGTTCGGCCGCGTGTGGTGCGCTGCCGTGCCCCGACGCGGGGTTCGTCAGCATCGTGACCCGACCGTCGATCGTCATGGGATCAACTTGCCCGGGTTGAGGATTCCCACCGGGTCGAGCGTGTCCTTGACCGCGCGCAGGATCGCGACGCCGAGATCGCCGACCTCGTCACGCATCCACGGCCGGTGGTCGGCGCCGACGGCGTGGTGGTGGGTGATGGTGGCCCCGGTGCGCATCATTGCCTCCGACGCAGCGGCTTTCGCCTTGCGCCACTGCTCGATCGGGTTGCCGCGTTGGCCGGCGACGACCGTGAAGTACAGCGACGCGCCGGTGGGGTACACATGCGAAATGTGGCACAGCACCAGCGATGGCGTGCCGGTTTCGGTCAGCGCGTTCGTCAACGCCTCGGTGACGGCGGCCTTGAGCGCAGGCACGTTCGACCAGTTCGTCGCCGTTTCGAGCGTCTCGCACAGCGCGCCTGCTGAGAGCAGCGAGTCACGCAGATACGGCGCGTTGAACCGGCCGTGCTCCCATGCGCGTGCGGGTTCTTCACCCAGCGAGGTGCCGCCCGTGGCCTCGAGCACCGCACGCGTCTCGGAATGTCGGCTGGCGACATGGGCTTCGGTGCCCTCGAACATCGTGATCGCCAGGCAGCCTCCGGTGATCTGCTTTTCGCCGATGCTGTCGGTGGTCGCCAGGTTCACTCCGGTCTCGGCCTCGTCGGACAGCCGGATCACCGTCGGTCCTGTCCCGGTCTGCACGACGGTGCGCAGCGCGTCGGCACCCGTGGCGAAGTCGGGGAACGACCACGCCTCGTAGCGGGTGGCTGTCGGGACCGGATGAACCCGTACCCGCACGCGGGTGATGACGCCGAGCACGCCCTCCGATCCGATCAGCAGTTGTCGCAGGTCTGGTCCGGCCGCCGACTCCGGTGCGCGGCCGAGGTCCAACACGCCGACCGGTGTGACCGCGCGCAGACCGCGCACCATGTCGTTGAACCGGCCGTAGCCCGCCGAGTCCTGGCCCGACGACCGCGTCGCGGCGAACCCGCCGATGGTGGCGAACTGGAAACTCTGCGGGAAGTGGCCGAGCGAGAAGCCGCGCGCGCCCAGCAAGCGTTCGGCGTCCGGTCCGGTCACTCCTGCGCCGAGTTCGGCTTCTCCGGACACCTCGTCGAGGAAGTGCAGTTCGTCGAATCGGCGCAGGTCCAGGGAGATCGCCGCGCGGAAGTCGCCGCGGATCGGATCCAGGCCGCCGACGACGCTGGTGCCGCCGCCGAATGGGACGACGGCGATGCGACGCTCGCCGCACAGGTGCAGGATCGCGGCGATCTCCTCTTCGGTGCCCGGCAGAACCACCGCGTCCGGCGCGTCCTGCTCACCGGGATCGCGGCGACGCAGCAGGTCCAGCGTCGACTTGCCGCCGGCCCGGAGCAGACGGCCCTGATCGTCGACGCGGCAGTAGTCCCGTCCGACGATGCCGGTGAGTGCGTCGCGGTCCTCGTCGGTCAGCGCCGACGGGCGCAGTCTCACCTGTTCGGGTTTGAGTTCTTGGGTGGTCGACGTCTCGACGCCGAGCGCCTGTTCGAGCAGCGTCCGGATGCCGCCGGACAGCGGTTTCGCCTCGGCGGGGTCACCCCAGGCGTTCCACTTCATCGGGGGCAGGAGAGCGGTCGAGTGAGCATCCGGACGCGTCATGCGTTACAGTATTACACATGTCGTCAATCCGTAACGATGAGTCGACGGTCGAGGCCCGCATCATCGATGCCGCGGCGGCCTGCGTGCTCGCGGTGGGGGTCAAGCGGGTCACGCTGACCGACATCGCCCGGCGCGCGCGCATGAGCCGCCCGACCATCTATCGCAGGTGGTCCGATACGAACGGGGTCCTCGCGGCGCTGATGACGGAGCGCATCGCAGGTGTGCTGGACAAAGTGCCCGACAGCGGTTCCGACCGCAGAGCGCTGGTGCAGCGGGTCGTCGACGTGGCCCGGCATCTGCGGAACGACGAGATCATCATGTCGGTGCTGCGGGATGCACCGGAATTCGCGATGGTCTACATCGCCAACCGGCTCGGGACCAGCCAGATGATCCTCATCGACGCGTTGACCCACGCCATCAAGCTCGCCCAGGACGACGGCAGCGTGCGCGCCGGTGATGCGCGCCAGCTGGCCGCGATGTGCCTGCTTATCACCCAGTCGGCGATCCAGTCCGCGCAGATGGTCGAAAAGCTCTTGGACACCGATGCGCTCGACGCCGAGTTGGCGCACGCCCTCGACGGGTATCTGGCACCGTGACCGGCTCGACGGCTCTGAACTCCGCGCGCCGCAGCGCCGAACTGGCGGCGCTGCCCGACGGCGAGCGCGTCGACGTCATCGTCATCGGCGGCGGCATCACCGGAACGGGCATCGCGCTGGACGCGGCGACCCGCGGTCTGAGCGTCGTGCTGGTGGAGAAGCACGACCTGGCGTTCGGCACCAGCCGGTGGAGCTCCAAGCTGGTTCACGGCGGGCTGCGATATCTGGCGACAGGCAACGTCGGCATCGCCCGTCGCAGCGCGGTCGAACGCGGAATCCTGATGACGCGCAACGCACCTCACTTGGTCTCGGCGATGCCGCAGCTGGTTCCGCTGCTTCCGTCCATGAACACCGCGTCGCGGGCGCTGGTGCGTTTCGGCTTCGCCGCGGGCGATGGCCTCCGCAAGCTGGCGGGCACGCCGGCCTCGGTGCTGCCCCGCTCCCGGCGGATCGACGCGCGCCGGGCCGTCGAGCTGGCGCCGACCGTGCGCCGCGACGGTCTCGACGGCGCGTTCCTGGCGTATGACGGGCAGTTGATCGACGACGCCCGCCTGGTCACCGCGGTGGCGCGGACAGCGGCCCAGCACGGTGCCCGGGTGTTGACGCGGGTGGCGGCGTCGCACGCGACCGGCACCTCGGTGCGGCTGACCGATCAGCTCACCGGCGAGTCGTTCGACGTCGCCGCGCGCGCGGTGATCAACGCCTCCGGGGTGTGGGCGGGCGAGGTGGATTCCTCGATCAAGCTGCGGCCCAGCCGCGGAACGCATCTCGTATTCGATGCTGCGGCATTCGGCAATCCGGTTGCGGCGCTGACCATTCCGATACCCGGCGAGATCAACCGCTTCGTGTTCGCGATGCCCGAGCAGTTGGGCCGGGTGTACCTCGGGCTCACCGACGAGGACGCTCCAGGCCCGGTCCCCGACGTCCCCGAACCCGCGCCCGAGGAGGTCTCGTTCCTGCTCGACACGGTGAACACCGCCCTGGATGCCGCGTTGAGCCCGTCCGACGTGATCGGCGCCTACGCGGGTCTGCGTCCGCTGATCGACACCGGCGCGGGCCGCACCGCCGACGTCTCACGCGAACACGCGGTCGTCGAATCACCCTCGGGCGTCATCAGTGTCATCGGCGGCAAGCTGACCGAGTACCGCTTCATGGCCGAGGATGTGCTGGACCGGGCGATCGAGTGGCGCGGGCTGACCGCGACCGACTGCCGCACCCGCAACCTGCCGCTTGTCGGGGCGCCGTCGAATCCGGTTGCCACGCTGCGTCATCCGACGGAGATGCCGGGTTCACTGGTGGCCCGCTTCGGCGCCGAGGCGCCGAATGTCATCGCCGCCGCCGCGTGCGAGCGGCCTACGGAAGCGGTCGCCGAGGGAATCGACGTCATCCGTGCGGAATTCGAGTACGCGGTGACCCATGAGGGCGCGCTGACCGTCGACGACATCGTCGACCGCCGCACCCGCATCGGCCTGGTCGAGGCCGACCGCGAAGGGGTGGTGGCGGTAGCCGACGAATTCTTGGTGTCAGCGCGCGAACGGTAGCCGCGCCTCTTTCGCCGAGGCCGACGAAATGGTCGATTCCGCGCGCGCATTCCCGCCCAAACGTCGGTTTCGACGCTGAGGGTTGCGGCCGCTGGAGGTTACAGCGGGATGTTCTTGTGCCGGCCGCGGCGTGCCGGCGCCTCGGCCAGCGCCTGGGTCAGCTTGCTGCGGGTGTGCGCCGGGTCGATCTTCTCGTCCACGACGCCGATGTCGATCGCGGAATCGACTCCGCCCGCGATCTTCTCGTGCTCGACGGCCAACTGCTCGTGCAGGGCCTCACGCTCGGCGAGATCTTCCACGGCGGCCAACTTCTTCTTGTGCAGGATGCCGACCGCGGCCTTGGCGCCCATGACGGCGACCTCGGCATCCGGCCAGGCGTAGACCTTCGTCGCACCCAGCGAGCGCGAATTCATCGCGATGTAGGCGCCGCCGTAGATCTTGCGCGTCACCAGCGTGACCCGCGGGACCGAGCACTCGCCGAACGCGTGCAGCAGCTTGGCTCCGCGCCGCACGACGCCGCCCCACTCCTGATCCACGCCGGGCAGGTAACCGGGAACGTCGACGACGTTGATGATCGGAATCCCGAACGCGTCGCACAGGCGCACGAATCGCGCCGCCTTCTCGGCACTTTCGGAGTTCAGGCAGCCGCCGAGACGCAGCGGGTTGTTGGCGATGACGCCGACGGAGCGGCCGGACAACCGACCGAGACCGATGACGATCGACGGGGCCCACTTGGCCTGGAACTCCTCGAACGGCACGCCCTCGTCCAACAACGCCTCGACGAGCGGGTGCACGTCGTAGGCGCGTCGCGCCGACTCCGGCAGCAGCGCGTGCAGGTCGGTGTCGCCCGCTTCGGCCTTGGCCCGGTCGAAATGGCCCTGCTGGCAGAACAATCCGACCAGCCGGCGGCCGCGCTCGTAGGCGTCGAGCTCGTCGTCGGCGACGATGTGGCACACGCCGGACTTCTTGTGGTGGGTGTCCGGGCCGCCGAGGCTCGCCATGTCGACGTCCTCGCCGGTGACGCTGCGCACCACGTCGGGTCCGGTGACGAACACCCGGCTCTCCGGCGCCATCACGATCACGTCGGTGAGGGCGGGTCCGTAGGCCGCACCGCCGGCGGCGAAGCCGACGACGACCGAGATCTGCGGGACGTAGCCGGACGCCCGGATCATCGCCTCGAACACCAGGCCGACCGCGTGCAGCGCCTTGACGCCCTCGGCGAGGCGGGCACCGCCGGAGTGCCAGATGCCCACGATCGGGCTCTGCTCCTCGATGGCCTGGTCGTAGGCGTCGACGATATGGGCACAGCCCTCGACGCCCATGGCCCCGCCCATGACGGTGCCGTCGGTGCAGAACGCGATGGTGCGCAGCCCGTTGACGGTTCCGGCGGCGGCGAGAACGCCCGAACGGTCGCGCTCGTGGAGCAGTTCGACACTGCCGTCGTCGAAGAAGGTGCTCAGACGCAGCAGCGGGTCACGAGGGTCGAGCGATTCGCCGACTGTCTCGGGCGCCATGGTCGTCATTCAATACCTCCTGTTGCGCTGGATTCCGGGGAGTGTCAGTACTTCCCGAAAGCGAGCGCGACGTTGTGCCCACCGAATCCGAACGAGTTGTTGATCGCGTACTGGTAATTGCCTGACCGCGGTTCACCGGCGACCACGTCCAGATCGATCTCCGGGTCGAGGTTTCGCAGGTTCAGCGTCGGCGGAATGATGCCTTCGCGCAACGCCATGACGGTCAGGATGGACTCGACGGCGCCGACCGCGCCGACCGAGTGGCCGAGGGCCGCCTTGGGTGCGTACACCGCAGGCTTGTGGCCGCCCATCGCGTTGTTGATCGCCTTGCCCTCGGCCACATCGCCGACGCTGGTGCCGGTGGCATGCGCGTTGACGTGGTCGATGTCCGTGGGCTGCAGCCCGGCGAGCTGGATGGCGCGCGTCATCGCGTGACCGGCCTGTTCGCCGTTCGGGTCCGGCGCCACGATGTGGTAGCCGTCCGAGGTGATGCTGGCTCCCATGAGCCGAGCCAGGATGTTGGCGCCGCGGGCCTTGGCGTGCTCTTCGGTCTCGATGACCATCAGCGCACCCCCTTCGCCGAACACGAACCCGTTACGGTCCTTGTCGAACGGGCGGCATGCGCCGGCAGGGTCATCGTTGGTGGTGGACAAGACGATCCGCATTTGGGCGAAGCCGGCGATCGGCACTGCCTCGATCTTGGTCTCCACCCCGCCGCAGATCGCGACGTCCGCATCGCCGAGCACGATGTTGCGCCAGGCGTGCGCAATGCCTTCGGAACCCGATGCGCAGGCCGACACCGGAGTGACCACCCCGGCGCGGGCCTTTCGCTCCAACCCCACTGCGGCGGCAGCGGCATTGGGCATGTACATCTGCACGGCCAGCGGTGAAACCGCCTTGAGGCCCTTGGCGCGCATGTTGTCGTAGCTGAACACCAACTCCTCGGTGGAGCCCATGCCGGTGCCGATCGACACCATCAGCCGTTTGGGGTCGACCTCGGGGGTGCCCGCGTCCTCCCAGACCCGCCGGCTCAGAACCGTCGACATCTTCTGCAGATACGACAGCCGGCGCAGTTCCACCCGGGTCAACTCGTGGTCGAAGTCCTCGAGGAGATGCCCGCCGATGCGAACCGGCAGGTCATACTCCTCAACGAACGGGTCCTCGAGCCTGCGAATTCCGCTCTGGCCGTCCAGCAGCTTCTTCCAGGTGTCGTCCGCGCTGGTGGCCAGGGCCGTCGTCATGGCGATACCCGTGACGACGACGTTGGGGAAACCTTCCCCCGTGGAAAGTGCGGCTGACCCTGCCATTCCTGCCCGAAGATTCCTTCCGCTCAGTAGCGTCCGAAGGCCAGGGCGACATTGTGCCCACCGAAGCCGAACGAGTTGTTGATGGCGTACTGGTAGTCGCCATAACGAGGCTCGCCCGCAACCACATCGAGATCGATCTCAGGATCGGGCGTCTCGTAGTTGAGTGTCGGCGGGATGACGCCGTCACGCAGCGAGAGCACGGTCAGAGCCGACTCCAGCGCGCCGACCGCTCCGATGGAGTGGCCGAGCGCCGACTTCGGCGCGTAGATCGCGGCATGCTCCACCCCGGCCGACCGGATCGCATTGGCCTCGGCGACGTCACCGATGGACGTGGCCGTGGCGTGGGCGTTGACGTGGTGGATGTCCTTGGGATCCAGGCCCGCGGTCTCCATCGCACGCTTCATCGCCTGACCGGCGCGAAGACCGTCGGACGCGGGCGCCACCATGTGGAAGGCATCGGACGTTATGCCCGCACCCATCAGGCGGGCCAGCGGCTTGGCGCCACGAGCCTTGGCGTGCTCCTCGGTCTCGATGACCATGAGCGCACCGGCCTCGCCGAAGACGAACCCGTCGCGGTTCTTGTCGAACGGCCGCGAGGCGCCCTCGGGATCCTCATTCTTGGTCGACATCGCGCGCATCATCGAGAACGCCGCGATCGGCAGCGCTTCGATTCCGCCCTCGACGCCGCCGACGACGGCGATGTCGGCGTCACCCATGACAATCTGACGCCAGCCGTGGGCGATGGCCTCCGAACCTGATGAGCACGCCGAGACCGGGGTGATGACCCCGGCCCTCGCGCCCAGCTGCAGACCGATCACCGCGGCCGCACCGTTCGGCATGATCATCTGCACCGCGAGCGGCGACACCTTGCGGGGGCCGCCTTCGTTCATCGCGTCGTAGGTCTCGACGATCTTCTCGCCGCCACCCAGACCGGTGCCGACGACCACGGCGAAGCGATCCGGATCGACCTCGGGCGTACCCGCGGTCTCCCAGAGCTGGCCAGAGAGGAACTTGGCCATGCGCTGGACATACGACATCCGTCGCATGTCCAGTCGCGTCATGTGGTCGTCGATCGCGTCGACGAGGTGACCACCGATGCGGACCGGCAGGTCCCATTTGGTGACGAACTCATCCTCGAGGACGCGGATGCCGCTTTCTCCGGCCAGCAGCCCCTTCCACGTGCTCTCGATGTCCGCCGCGACCGACGTGGTCGCCGTGACGGCGGTCACGACGACGTTGGGGAAACCGCCGTTAGCAGTGGAAGGTCTACTCATGCCCGATCGGCTTCGATCTGCGCGCGGATGGCCGCGGCCGCTTCGGGGTTCTCTTCCTCGAGCTTCTGGATGTAGGTGACGACGTCGCCGACGGTGCGAAGACCGGCGAGATCCTCGTCGGGGATCTTCACGCCGTACTTGTCCTCGGTCTGCACGGCGATCTCGACCATCGACAGCGAGTCGATGTCCAGGTCGTCGACGAAGCTCTTCTCAGGGGTGACCTCGGAAGGCTCGATGCCGGTGACCTCTTCGATGATCTCGGCGAGACCGGTGATGATTTCGTCCTGACTGGCGGGCACGGTGGCTCCTTCTATTTAGTGGTGTTACTTGATGGGAATGACGATCGTTATGTGGTTGTGTCTGGCGCAGGCCTGCCTATGAGAGTTCGGCGAGCCCGTCCAGGTCAGCGGGGGACTTGACGGCGTGCGTCGGCACCCCCCGAAGTTCTCTTTTCGCGATACCAGCGAGCGCCCCGGCCGGCGGGAACTCGACGATCGCGGTCACAGCGAGCCGGCGCATCGTCTCGGTGCACAGGTCCCAGCGGACCGGGCGCGTCATCTGCGCCACCAGCTTGCTCATGGCGTCGGCAGCCGAATCCACCGGCTGGCCATCCGCGTTCGACAGTAGCGTCGTGTTCGGTTCGGCGCTCGTTACACCTTCGGCCGCGGCGGCATAACCGTCGAGGGCCGAGGCCATGTAGTGGGTGTGGAACGCGCCGGCCGTCGCCAGCTTGCGTACCCGCGCCTTCTCCGGCGGGTCCTCGACCAGCTTGTCCAGTGCGGCGATCGCACCGGCGGCGACGATCTGTCCGGCTGCGTTGCGGTTGGCCGGGACAAGATCGAGCGCTTCGAGGCGGGCCAGCACGTCGGCTTCCTCACCGCCGAGGACGGCGGCCATGCCCGTGGGCTCGACCGCGCACGCCTTCGCCATCTCGGCACCACGGGTGGCGGCCAGCTTGACGGCGTCGTCGGCGGAAATGACGCCGGCGATCGCGTAGGCGGCGATCTCACCGACCGAGTGGCCTGCCACGACGGTCTTCTTGTCGGCGATGACACCGCGCCGGCTCAGTTCCTCGAAGGCCAGCAGCGTGGCAGCGACGACGAGCGGCTGGGTCACCGCGGTGTCGGTGATCTCCTCTGCGGAGGCGGTGGTGCCCAACCGGACCAAGTCCAGCCCGCTGATCTCGGACCATCCGGCGAGCCGCTCGGCGGCACCGGGCAGCTCCAGCCATGCGGCGAGCATGCCGGGTGTCTGGGAGCCCTGTCCGGGCGCGAGAAGTGCAAGCACTCCTTAAGAGAACACTGTGAAGACAGGTTTGCGCGGTGTAAGAGATTATGAACCTGGTCTTATGTTTTTGTGGAGACCCCACAAAATCGCCTGTGATGCGACGCTACCGAAATCTGGCCGCGATCTACGCCTTGTCCAGCTGAGGGTTGAGCGGTGCTGGTCGCAGCGCTGAACGCGCCGGATTGATCATGTTTGCTGTGCTCGTCTGGTATGGCTGGCGGCCCAATCGGCCGACGGTGATGGCCACCCGCAGCACGTAGGCGTCGCGCGGAAGCGTGGGATCGCGCCCGGTGAAGTCGGCGATTCGTCTCAGCCGGTACCGGACGGTATTTGGATGAACGAACAATTTGCGTGCGCAGGCCTCGATGGCCCCACCGGAGTCGAGATAGGCATCGAGGGTCTCCGTTAACGCCGGACCCGCGTCGGCTAGCGGCCTCATCACCTCGGTTTCCAACGCCGCGATCGCTGACACATCGCCCAGCAGTGCGCGTTCCGGGAGCAGTTCGCGCGCCGACACCGGCCGCGGCGCGCCCGACCAGCCCACGACGGCGTTCATGCCCGCGATGGCCTCGGTCGCGCTGCGGTGCGCGCTCGCCAGCGTGGTGGCGGTGGGTCCGACCACGACCGGACCCTCGGCGAACACCGTCATCATGTCGGCCAGGAACTTGTCGGTCGGGGAGAGCACACCCGACACGATCGCGACCAGCCATGTGCCATGCACGTCCGACAGCGCGGCGCGGCCGTTGCGCCGCACGACGTCGTGGACGTCGTCGCTGGCCAGATCGATGCGGTCGGGCTGAGGCAGCCCGACGATGACGGTGGCGGGTGCGGTGGCGTCCCAGTTCAGAGTGGCCGCTTGGGACTGCAGCTCGGGGCCGACGTCGCCGCGTACCACCGCGTCGACGACGTTGGCCTCCATCCGGGTGTCCCATGCGCCGCGCGCCTCGGCCTGATCGGCGTACGCGCTGGCCGCGGCGAACGCGAGGTCGCGGCTGTAGCGCAGGATGCCCGCGGTCAGCGCGGTCAGCTGCTCCTCGGAGCGGGCCAGCAGCGGCACCACCTCTTCGAAGAACTCCATGGTGACGCGCACCATCTCCACGGACTGGCGCAGCGCGATGCGCCGCCGCAGGTCCTGTGGCACCACTTCGAAGGCCTGTGCCGTGTAGCTGACGTTGCTCTGCGGGTCGCGCATCCACTCGACGAAGTTGACCACCGCCGTCTGTACGACCAGCTGGACGCTGGCCCGCTGCGACGCCTCGAGTTCGGCGAAGAACGGCAACCGTTCCTCCAATGCGCGCACCGCGTCGGTGGCCACCCGGCCCGAGTACTGCTGCAACCGGCGCAGCACCGAGTCGGGCACGGTCTCGAGGACCTCGACCGTCGACTTCGGTGGCACGAACCGGTTGTCAGGCATCTCTAAAGGCTACGCCACCGCTATGGAGGAAACCTCCAAGCGGGGGCCCGGCTACGCCACTCTTCCGTCCAACGTCGTGGCTACGCCACTCCGGGGTCCGAGGTCTGCTCGGGGGCGGCCAGCACGTCGTCGATCTCGTACTTCTTGGCCGCCTCGACCGCGGCGGACTTGTCGATGTTGCCGTCGCGGGCCAGTCCTTCGAGCACGGCGACCGCGATCGACTCGCCATCGGTGTTGTAGTACCGACGGGCGGCGGGGCGGGTGTCGGAGAAGCCGAACCCGTCGGTGCCCAGCGTGATGTAGGTGCCCGGGACCCACGCCCGGATC
This sequence comes from Mycobacterium sp. 852014-52144_SCH5372336, assembly GCF_001665615.1. Lineage (NCBI taxonomy): Bacteria > Bacillati > Actinomycetota > Actinomycetes > Mycobacteriales > Mycobacteriaceae > Mycobacterium > Mycobacterium sp. 852014-52144_SCH5372336. The sequence goes on along the minus strand of NZ_LZSW01000050.1, from coordinate 27,753 downwards.
TGCTCGGGAACGCCACGCATCCAGTCCGATACCGCGATGACCGGGCCTTCGGTGTCGGCGAGCACCTTGGTGATGTACGGGGTGCCCGCCGGCTGGTCCGGATGGCGCAGCCGTCGTTTCTCGATCTCGACGCCGTCTCGGTTGAGCTCACCCCAGCTGGTCACCGACCACACGTCGGCGGCGACATCCCACTCGTCGGCGAGCAGCTCGGCGGCCTTGAGAGCCGACGGCATGGCCACGCCCGACACCAGGATCTGCGCCGTATTGGACCGCTTCTCGGGTGCGGGCTGGTAGCGGTAGATGCCGCGCAGCAGGCCCTCGACGTCGAGGCCCTCCGGCTCCGGCGGCTGGACGTAGGGCTCGTTGTAGATCGTCATATAGAAGTAGACGTTCTCGGGGTCCTCGCCGTACATCCTGCTCAGGCCGCTCTCGACGATGTAGGCGATCTCGTAGGCGAACGCCGGATCGTAGGCGACGACCGCGGGGTTGGACGCGGCCAGCAGCAGCGAATGCCCGTCGGCGTGCTGAAGGCCCTCACCCACCAGCGTGGTGCGCCCCGCCGTGGCGCCGAGAAGGAAGCCTCGCGTCATCTGGTCGGCGGCCGCCCACAGGTTGTCGCCGGTGCGCTGAAATCCGAACATCGAATAGAAGATGTAGATCGGGATCATCGGCTCGTTGTGCGTCGAGTAGCACGTGCCTGCCGCGATGAAACTGGCAGAGGACCCGGCCTCGTTGATGCCCTCGTGCAGGATCTGGCCGGCCTCGGATTCCTTGTAGGCCAACATCAATTCGGCGTCGACCGAGGTGTACAGCTGACCGTTGCGGTTGTAGATCTTGAGGTTGGGGAACCACGAGTCCATCCCGAACGTGCGCGCCTCGTCAGGGATGATCGGCACGATGCGCCAACCGATCTCCTTGTCGCGCAACAGTTCCTTGAACGTCCGGACCGTGGCCATCGTCGTGGCCACCTCCTGCTTGCCGGACCCCTTCTTGAGCGCCTTATAGGTGTCCCGACCCGGCAGCGTCAGCGACTTGGTCTTGGTGCGACGCTCGGGCAGGAACCCGCCGAGCGCGCGCCTGCGGTCGAGCATGTAGCGGATCTCGGGTGCTTCCGGGCCGGGGTGGTAGTACGGCGGAAGGTACGGGTTCTCCTCGAGTTGCTGGTCGCTGATCGGGATGCGCTGGGCATCGCGGAAGTACTTGAGGTCTTCGAGCGCAAGCTTTTTCATCTGATGGGTGGCGTTGCGGCCCTGGAAGTGCGCGCCCAACGAGTAACCCTTGATGGTCTTGGCCAGGATGATCGTCGGTTGGCCCTTGTGCTCCATGGCGGCGCGGTAGGCGGCGTAGACCTTGCGGTAGTCGTGGCCGCCGCGTTTGAGGTTCCAGATCTCGGAGTCCGACATCTTCTCGACGAGCGCCTTGGTGCGGGGATCGCGGCCGAAGAAGTGGTCGCGCACGTAGGCGCCGTCGTTGGCCTTATAGGTCTGGTAGTCACCGTCGGGTGTGCTGTTCATCAGGTTGACCAGCGCGCCGTCGCGGTCGGCATGCAGCAGCGCATCCCATTCGCGGCCCCACACCACCTTGATGACGTTCCAGCCGGCCCCGCGGAAGAACGATTCGAGCTCCTGAATGATCTTGCCGTTTCCGCGTACCGGCCCGTCGAGGCGCTGCAGGTTGCAGTTGACCACGAAGGTGAGGTTGTCCAGCCCTTCCAGCGCGGCGACGTGCGCCAGGCCCCGGCTCTCGGGTTCGTCCATCTCCCCGTCGCCGAGGAACGCCCACACGTGCTGATCGGAGGTGTCCCTGATCTCCCGGTCGTGCAGGTAGTGGTTGAACCGGGCCTGGTAGATGGCGTTCATCGGGCCCAGCCCCATGGAGACCGTTGGGAACTCCCAGAAGTCGGGCATCAGCCGCGGATGCGGGTACGACGGCAGCCCGCCGCCGGGGTGGCTGTGCTCCTGGCGGAAGCCGTCGAGTTGGTCGGCCGACAGGCGTCCTTCCAGGTACGCGCGGGCGTAAATGCCCGGTGAGGCGTGACCTTGGATGAACACGTGGTCGCCGCCGCCGGGATGCTGCTTGCCGCGGAAGAAGTGGTTGAAGCCGACCTCGTAGAGCGCGGCCGACGATGCGTATGTCGAAATATGGCCGCCGACACCGACTCCCGGCCGTTGTGCGCGGTGCACCATGATCGCGGCGTTCCACCGGATCCAGGTGCGGTAGCGGCGTTCGACGTCCTCGTCGCCGGGAAACCACGGCTCCAGCTCGGTGGGGATGGTGTTGACGTAATCGGTCGACGTCAGCGACGGGATGGCCACGCGCTGTTCGCCGGCGCGTTCGAGCAGACGCAACATCATGTAGCGTGCCCGCGCGGGGCCGGACTGTTCGAGCAGCTGATCAAACGATTCCAGCCATTCGCCGGTCTCTTCGGGATCGATGTCGGGCAGATACGACGCGACGCCTTCGCGGATCACCCTGACCCGGTCGTGTTCGGCTGCGTTGGTGGAGTTTTGGGCCAGGTCCTGGCGCGCGAACTCGGTGGTCAACTTCCGCTCCTTGGTAGGCGGTTCGGGTGCCCCCGCTCCTCGCGCAGATGTTTTCTGCGCTCGAACCGTGAGCGACGGGTTCCATCCTTCTCCCATCCTGCCCCACACGCACCGGTGGGGGTTGCCGACTGCGGTGAACCGGCGGTCGCCGGAGCGACCCGGTAACGTCTGCAGCCGTGGTGATCGGTGCGCTGGTGCAAAAACCGCTGCGGATCGGCGCACTCGTGGTCGGCATCTCGGCTGCGGCCGCCATGGTCGTCGTCGGCTGCAGCAGCGTCACCGAGGGCTCCGCACAGGTGGACGCAGCCGAGGCGCCGGTGTACCGCGCGTCGGTGTCGGCCTCGCTGGCGGAGTCGGCGGCCAGTTCCAGCGCCAGGGAGTCCGAACGTCAGGCTTCGATCACCAAGGAGGCGATCCACTCCTCGTGCGAGACGCTGAGCTCCACCAGCGTCGAGGCGATCACCGCGGTCAACGCCTACGTCGATGCGTTCAACCGGAGCGCGGGGGATGTGCCCGCCAAGGCCGGGCCTGCGATCGACGCCCTGAACCACAGCGCCGACATGGTGGCGCGCTCCATCGCCGATCCGCTGGGTCCTGAGCTGACCGATGCGCTCAACGGCTGGGTGGACGCCGCCAGGGACGTGGCCACCGCGATCGCAGGTAACTACGGGCCCGACGAGTTCAACGCCGCGATCACCGCGCTCAACGACACCAAGACCACCGCGCTCAACCTCTGCGACGCCGCGTATTGACCGGGCGGATATTTGGCAAACCTTGCTGCCAGTCGCGTGCGGGTGCAGTGCTTCGTGCGACGATAGGGCGCAGGACAATCGCCTAATAGATGCCGAGCGCAACGTGCGCCCGAGCCGGCTGAAGGAGGACCGACCGTGGTCGCGGCGGATGACGCCCCGAACTACGCCCACAGACTGGGCATCCAAAAAGATCAGGTTGTACAGGAACTGGGCTGGGACGAGGACGTCGACGACGACATCCGAGCCGACATCGAGGAAGCGTGCGGCGGCGAGCTGCTCGACGAGGATGCCGACGAGGTCATCGACGTGGTGCTGCTCTGGTGGCGCGACGACGACGGGGACCTCGTGGATGCGCTGATGGACGCCATCACCCCCTTGGCCGACGACGGCGTCATCTGGGTGGTGACCCCGAAGACGGGCAAACCCGGTCACGTCCAACCGGCAGAGGTCGCCGAGTCGGCACCCACAGCCGGTCTGATGCAGACGTCATCGGCCAACCTCGGCGACTGGATCGCCACTCGGTTGGTGCAGCCGAAGTCGAAGGCAGCGGGGAGGCGCGGATGAGCGCTTGCGCGAAGACCAGAGGGCTGCGATGACGATCGAAGTCGGCGCGGAGGCGCCTGACTTCACCCTCAAGGACCAGAACGGTCAGCCCGTCACGCTGAGCGATTTCCGGGGCGCCAAGAACGTCCTGCTGGTGTTCTTCCCGCTGGCGTTCACCGGCATCTGCCAGGGTGAACTCGACGAGATCCGCGACCGGTTGCCCGAGTACGAGAACGACGACACCGCGACGCTGGCGATCTCGGTGGGCCCACCGCCCACGCACAAGATCTGGGCCACCCAGAGCGGCTTCACGTTCCCCGTGTTGTCGGATTTCTGGCCCCACGGAGAGGTCGCGATGGCCTACGGGGTGTTCAACCAGGACGCGGGTATCGCCAACCGCGGAACGTTCGTCGTCGACCGCGGCGGGATCGTCCGCTTCGCCGAGATGAAGGAGCCGGGGGAGGCCCGCGATCAGGGGCTGTGGACGGACGCGCTGGCGGCGTTGCGCTCCGGTTGAGGTGATTTCGTGTGTGACCTCGTCAACGTGTAATTTGCCCAGACGAGGGCGCGTAGCTCAGTGGTAGAGCTCTGGTTTTACACACCAGCGGTCGGCGGTTCGATACCGTCCGCGCCCACCGAATTTCTCATACGATCTGCGGGTTAGTTCGAGGCCCTCCGACGGAACGAGACGACCCATATCCGACACCGCGTTCCAAATGTTGGCGATCGGCCTGTACTTCGCCGTGATGCTCGCGATCGGCTTCTACGCCTTCCGCCAGACCAGCGATCTCGACGACTACATGCTCGGTGGACGCAGGCTCACCCCGACCGTCGCCGCCCTGTCGGCGGGCGCGTCCGACATGTCCGGATGGCTGCTTCTCGGGGTCCCCGGCGCGATCTACGCGTCCGGTCTGCTCGAGTCGTGGATTGTTATCGGGCTGGTGATCGGCGCCTGGCTCAATTGGAAATTCGTCGCCCCGCGGCTCCGGGCGTACACCGAGATCGCCAACAACTCGATCACCGTGCCGAGCTTCTTCGAGAACCGGCTGCGTGACAAGTCGCATGTCCTGCGAATCTCGGCAGGCACGATCATCCTGGTCTTCTTCACGTTCTACGTGTCGTCCGGCATGGTCGCGGGCGGCGTGTTCTTCGAGTCGTCGTTCGGCTCGTCGTATCTGACGGGCATGCTGCTGGTCGCCGGAGTCACCCTGTGCTACACGCTATTCGGCGGTTTCCTGGGCGCCTCGCTCACCGACGTCGCGCAGGGGCTGCTGATGCTCGCGGCGCTCGTACGGTCCCCGTAGCCGCAATACTTGCCACCGGCGGGCCCGGCGAGGTGGTCGATCTGGTTCAGGCCGCCGACGCCGTTCACAACGTCGGTAATCCCGGCGACGAAATCCACCGCACGTCACTGTTCTTCGGCGGAAGTTTCCTCGCCATCGTGTCGGCGGCGGCCTGGGGGCTCGGCTACTTCGGACAACCGCACATCATCGTCCGGTTCATGGCGATGCGCTCGTCGGCCGACGCGAAGGCCGGTCGTCGTATCGGCATCAGCTGGATGATCCTCACCTCCGCTGGCGCGATCACCACCGGCTTCGCCGGCCTGGCGTACTTCTTCAAAGAAGGCGTGACGTTGGACAATCCGGAGACCGTGTTTCTCCGCCTCGCGCAGGTGATGTTCCACCCCTTCGTCGCCGGGATCGTGCTCGCCGCGGTGCTGGCGGCCATCATGTCGACGATCTCCTCTCAGCTCATCGTGTGCTCGTCGGCGCTGGTCGAAGATATCTATCGTGCGTTCGGCAAGGAGGCGAGTCCGACGAGGTTGGTCCTTTATGGTCGGCTCGGGGTGTTGACCGTCGCCGTGGTGGCGGTCCTATTGGCGCTCAACCCGGATGGGACGATCCTCGACCTCGTCGGATTCGCGTGGGCAGGTTTCGGCGCCGCGTTCGGTCCCCTGATCATCCTGTCGTTGTTCTGGCGCAAGCTCACCTCGCCCGGGGCGATCGCCGGCATGATCGCCGGTGCCGTGGTGGTCGGCGTCTGGGGTCAGACCGAGGCGCTGTCGAGCGCGATGTACGAGATCGTTCCCGGCTTCGTCGCGTGTTTCGCCGTCGCGGTCGCCGTATCGCTGATGACCGCCCGCGAGGACGACGAGATCCAGCGCGAATTCTCCGAAATGGCGGCCGGTTAACCCGGCGGTGCGAAGAACTCCAAGGCGATGCCGTCGGGGTCGCGGAAGCTGAGTCCGGAACCGTACGGCGCATCGACGATCTCGCCGTGCTCGATACCGAGTTCGTCGAGGCGATCAGCCCAGCCCCCGAGTTCGCTCCTGCTCGCACACCCGAAGCCGACATGGTCGAGTCCGGAGTGAAATTCGGTGAACTGCTCGTCGGGCACCGACCGGTCGTGCTCGTGGATACCGAACAGGGTGCCGTTGTCGAATCGCCAGACGACGTGCCGGAAGCCGGTGTCGGTGTGTTCGTCGAGGACCGGTTCGGCGCCGATGAGCTCCTGGTACCAGGGCGCGCTGACCTCGAGGTCGCGCACGGTCAGGGCGATGTGGTTCAGCGAGGGAAACGGCATGTTGATTCCTTGATCTCGGTCGACTCACACGACTCGTCTGCCGCGCCGTTCCCGCGCGCGCATATCCCACAGGTACAGCCGGTAGCCGAGAATCCAGACGTCGCGAGGGATGATGCGGTCGGCGACACGCAGCGCGGTCAGCAGCGCCTCGAACCTGCGCTGCTGGCGCCCCGACCACGGCAGCCGCATGTGCTCACGAAACTCATGCGGCAGGAACCCCGTCGTGGCGAACAGGTTGAACCGGCCGGCGAGCAGCCGCAGCGGAGCGGGCAGGAACGCCATCGCGGCCACCCCGTGCAGGTGTTCGCGCACGGGTTCGTCGATGCGCAGTTCGTCCAGTGAGCGTTTCCAGTACTCGTCGAAGGCGGCGCGATCCGGCGGCCACATGTCCTCACGGACCTGCAGCGTGGTGCCGAGCTTTCTGGCGTCGAGATAGATCGCGTCGGCCGCCTCGTCGTCGAGTGGTCCGTACAGGAACTCGTGCTGGTCGATGTAGTAGCGGTACAGGCAGGCGGCCACCCATAGCTGCAGCCGGGGGTCAAACGCCTTGTACGACACCGGGCTTGACGGGGTGGACCGCACCATCGCGTGCACGCGGTCGACCTCCTCGCGGATCAGCCGGCGGTCGCTCTCGGTGCCCATCGTCGCCACCGCGAGGTAGGTCCCGGTTGTGCGCGCGCGTTTGAACGGGTGCTTGTAGACGTTGCCGCTGTCGACCGGGCTCTCCAGCACGCCGTAACCGACGCCGGGCGAGGCCAGCTGCATGATCACGTTGGCCGCCGGCGCCAGCGCTGCGGCCGGATTGAGCAAGTCGACGACGCGTCTCGGCCGACGCGGTCGCCCGAACCTCACGCGTTCGAGTAGATCACCTTGTGAGACGCTCGCGGAGTGTTTGCGCCGACCTCACGCCCGCGCATAGTGGGGATCGCGGCCGGTTGTGCCGCCGACTGGGTGTTCGGCGATCCCCGTCGCGGACATCCCGTGGCGCTCTTCGGAAGTGCGGCAGCGGCTTTGGAGCGGCGCACCTACGCCGACACCCGCGCGGCGGGCGCGCTGCACACCGCCGCGCTGCTCGGCGCGCTGACACTGCTCGGTATCGCGGCGGAGCGGGCGCCGCGGCGGGGCGTTGTTCAGGCCGCCGTCACCACGGCCGCGTCGGTGTTCGTCGCGCTGGGCGGTACCTCCCTGGCCCGCGCCGGAAACCAGATGGCGGGCCACCTGGAGCGGGGAGACCTCGACGCGGCGCGTCGCCTCCTGCCCGCACTGTGTGGCCGCGACCCCTCGGTGCTCGACGAGGCGGGACTCGCGCGGGCGGCACTGGAGTCGGTCGCTGAGAACACCTCCGACGCCCATGTGGCGCCGCTGCTGTGGGCCGCGATCGGCGGTGTTCCCGCGGTGCTGGTGTATCGCGGTGCGAACACATTGGACGCGATGATCGGCCACCAGTCGCCTCGGTACCGGCGGTTCGGTTGGGCGGCAGCGCGTTTCGACGATGCCGCGAACTATCTCGCCGCCCGCGCGACCGCGGTGCTGGTGGCCACATGTGCCCCCGTGGTCGGCGGCTCTTCCGTCGCGGCCCTGCGCGCGTGGAAGCGCGACGCGCGCCGCCATCCCAGCCCGAACGCCGGTGTGGCGGAGGCGGCCTTCGCCGGGGCGCTGGGGGTGCGGCTCGGCGGCCCCACTCAGTACGCGCACCAACTGGAGATTCGGCCGACGCTCGGCGACGGCCCGCCGCCACAGGTGGCCGACCTGCGCAAGGCTGTGCGACTGTCGCGGGCGGTACAGGTGGCGGCGGGGTTGGTCGCGATCGTGCTCAGCGCCGTCGGCCGTACCGGTCGGCGAGCTTCTCCTCGGGCGTGAGCGGAGCCTCTGGCTTCGCCTGCGCGGCCTCCCGAGCAGCCTTCTCCCGTCTGCGCTCGCGCAGTTCGGCATAGATGAAGTAGCCCAGCCCGACCGGCGCGATGATGCCGAACGCGATCCACTGAATGCCGTAGGACAGGAACGGTCCGGCGTCGAGGTGCGGCAAGGGGATCGGGCCGAGGCCGCCCGGCTGATCGGCCTCCAGCTGCAGATAGGAACCGGCCAGCGGGACACTCGTGATCGCCGAGATCTGCGCGGTGTTGATCGAGTACACCTGCTGGATGCCGTCCTGCCGGAACGGCTCCTTGCCTTGCACCAGCCCCTCGGAGTCGCGCAACCGCGCCGCGATCGTCACCGTGCCGTCCGGCACCGGTTCGATCTCCGGCACCCCCGAAGCCTGTACTGGCCGCACGTATCCACGGTCGACGAGTACCGTCGGCCCGCCGTCCACGGCGAACGGAACCAGCACCTCGAATGCGGGCTCGCCCTCGACGATCCGCAGCCTCGCGAGCACCTGGGCCTCGGGTAGATAGCGTCCGGTCGCGGTGACCCGCCGCCACTGGTCGTCCGGGGCTGCCGAGTCCTGGTTCGGCAGAAGCGAGGTCACGGGGACCGGCTCGGCGGTCAAGGAGTTCGCGATCTGCGCGTTTTCCCGCGAGGTCTTGGTGTTCTTGCCCAGCTGCCACGGCGCCAGCACTGTGAAACACAGGTACGCGAACGCGGCCACGACGACAAACAGCGCCAGCCATGACGGCCGCAGCAGGAATGACCACCGGCGCATCAGCTGGCGATTCCCCGGTCGGCAAGCTGGTCGTCGACCCACTCGTGCAGACCCGGCAGCGACGCTTCGATGACCGTGTACACGTCTTCGAAGTCGGAGTGATCGCCGTAGTAGGGGTCCTCGACGTCCAGTGCATGAGCACCCGAACGCGGGTCGAACGAGCGCAGCATCCGGATCCGTTCGGCGGGCACACCGAGATCCTTGAGCATCCGAACGTGGTTGCGGCCGAGTGCGATCACCAGGTCGGCGGACTTGTGGTCCTCGTTGACCTGGGCGGCCCGGTGCGCGGTCGGATAGCCGTGTTCGCGCAGGACGTGGCTGGCCCTGCGGTCCGCGGGCTCGCCGGCGTGCCAACCGCCGGTGCCGGCGCTGGTCACGCGGACCGCGTCACCCAGGCCGCGCTCGTCGATCTGATGGGCGAACATCTTCTCCGCCATCGGCGATCGGCAGATGTTGCCCGAGCAGATGAACGTCACGTGCAGGGGTTCAGACACCAAGCACCTCACGCAGGTCTGCGACCGAGGCGACGTGCGCGGCGGCGGCAACGGCGTCGGGTCCGTCGAAATCGTCCTTGCCGTAGCCCCATCCGACGATCACGGTCTCGATACCGTGCGCGGCGGCACCTTCGACGTCATGCGACCGGTCGCCGACCATCAGTGTGGGCTCGGGGATCTCGCCCAGCTGGGCCAATGCGTGGGCGACGACGTCGACCTTGTGTGCGCGCGAACCGTCGACGCTTGCGCCCGCGATGACCTCGAAGCAGTCGGCCAGGCCGAAGTGGGCGAGGATCCGCTGCGCGGTCGGCTCGGCCTTCGAGGTGGCCACCGCCAGGCGCACGCCGGCCGCGCGCAGATCGGCCAGCAGCGCGGGGATGCCGTCGAAGACCCGGTTCATCGCCCACCCTCGGGTCCGGTAATCGGTGCGGTATGCCTCGATGGCGTCGGCGGTGCGGTCGCCGAGCCCGAGGCTTCGCAGCGTGTGGTGCATCGGCGGGCCGATGATCATGCTGGCCAGGTCTCCGTCGGGCACGACGGCGCCGACCGACCCCAGTGCATGACGGAAACTCGAGACGATGCCCTGCGCCGAATCGGTCAGGGTGCCGTCGAGGTCGAAGATCACCAGTTGGGGGCGGGTCGCCGTAGTCGTGGAGGCCAGCATGTCGGTCACGGGTCCATTCTCCCCGATCGCAGAACGACCGCGGCCAGCGCACTAGGGTCGTGATGTGGTGAGTCCGTTGCGTGCTGCCGCGCGGTACCACGGCGATCAGGCTGTGGTCCCCGGGATGCTGGACTTTGCCGTCAACGTCCGCGCTGATGAGCCCCCGTCCTGGCTGGTCGACCGCCTCTCGGCCCGGTTGGCCGATCTGGCCCGGTATCCGAGCGCGACCGATTCTCAGCGGGCGCTCGACGCGGTCGCAGGAAGGCACGACCGCGCCGCCGACGAGGTCGTGCTGCTGGCGGGGGCGGCCGAGGCGTTCGCGCGGTTGCCGGACCTGCAGCCGCGACGCGCCGCCCTCATCGCCCCGTCGTTCACCGAACCGGAGGCGGCGCTGGCCGCGGCCGGGGTGCCCTTCGCGCACGTGGTACTGGAAGCGCCGTACACCCTGACCCCGGACGCGGTGCCCGGCGACGCCGACCTCGTCGTCGTCGGCAATCCGACCAATCCGACCGGCGTACTGCACACCCGCGAGCAGGTGCTCGCCCTGCGCAGGCCCGGGCGCATCGTGGTGGTGGACGAGGCGTTCGCCGACGCGGTTCCCGGCGAGCCCGGATCGCTGGCCGCCGACGCCCTGCCCGACGTCGTCGTCCTGCGCAGCCTGACCAAGACGTGGGCGCTGGCCGGGTTGCGCGTCGGCTACGCGCTGGGCGCGCCGGACGTGCTGGCACGGTTGACCGCACGGCGTCCGCACTGGCCCCTCGGCACGCTGCAACTCGAGGCCGTCGCGGCGTGCAGCACACCCGATGCGGTGGCCGAGGCCGACGATGCCGCCCGGCGGCTGACGGAGGTGCGCGCGGAGATGGTGGCCGGCTTGACTAGCATCGGCGTGCATGTCGTCACCGGTTCGGCCCCCTTCGTCCTGTTCTGTGTGCCGGATGCCGAACTGATGCGAAAACACCTGGATCGCAGAGGTATTGCTGTGCGTCGCTGTGACACGTTCGTCGGGCTGGACGGTCAGTTCCTGCGCGCGGCGGTACGCCCGGAGTGGCCCGTGCTGGTCGACGCGATGGCCGAGGTGCTGCGATGAGCGCCCGGCTGGCCGACATCATCGACGTGCTGGAGGCGGCATACCCGCCGGAGCTGGCGCAGGACTGGGACTCGGTCGGCCTGGTCTGCGGGGACCCGTCGGAGACCGTCGAGACGGTCACGGTTGCTGTCGACGCCACCGCCGATGTCGTCGCCGAGGTTCCCGAGGGCGGCCTACTGCTGGCTCACCATCCGCTGCTGTTGCGCGGCGTGGACACCGTGGCCGCCAGCACTGCCAAGGGCGCCCTGATCCATCGCCTGATCCGCAGCGGCCGGGCGCTGTTCACCGCCCACACCAACGCGGACTCGGCTTCGCCCGGCGTCTCCGACGCGCTGGCCGAAGCGCTCGGGCTCACCGTCGAGGAGGTGCTCGCGCCGGCGAGTGCGGAATCCGATTTGGACAAGTGGGTCGTCTTCGTGCCTGCGGAGAACTCGGAGGCGGTGCGCGAGGGCATGTTCGCGGCGGGGGCAGGGCGTATCGGTGACTATTCGCACTGCTGCTGGACCACGACTGGCACCGGGCAGTTCCTGCCGCACGACGGCGCGTCACCGGCGATCGGCAGCGTCGGATCCGTCGAACACGTGCCAGAGGACCGGGTGGAAGTCATCGCCCCCGCGCGGTTGCGCGGGCACGTGCTGGCCGCGCTGCGGGCCGCGCATCCCTACGAGGAACCCGCGTTCGACGTCTTCGCGCTGGCGCCGATTCCCGGCAATGCCGGGTTGGGACGCATCGGCGTGCTGGATCGTCCTGAACCGTTGTCGGCGTTCGTGTCTCGCGTGCGCGAAGCACTACCCCCCACGTCGTGGGGCGTGCGCGCATCTGGTGACTTGGACGCCGAGGTGTCGCGGGTCGCGGTGTGCGGCGGTGCGGGTGACTCGCTGCTCGGCCTCGTCGCACGCATGGGTGTCGACGCGTACGTGACGTCGGACCTGCGGCACCACCCCGCCGACGAACACCGACGCGCTTCGCAGGTCGCGCTCGTGGACGTCGCGCACTGGGCCAGCGAATACCCGTGGTGCCGCCAAGCCGCAGACCTGCTGCAAGCCCATTTCGGTGACGCGCTGCCTGTGCGGGTGTCCGACGTGCGCACCGATCCGTGGAATGTCGAGAGATGAGCATGAAAGCCGAAGTAGCTCAACAACAGACGCTATCCGAGTTGGCCGAGCTCGATGCTTCCCTTGCCCGGCTGGAGCATCGGGTGAAAAACCTCGCCGAACAGCAGCGGCTCGAGGAGGTACAGGCCGCGCATCGGGAGGCCAACGACCGACTGGCGGCACTGCAAATCGCCATCGAGGATCTCGACGCCCAGATCGCCAAGTTCGAATCCGAGATCGACTCGGTCCGCCAGCGTGAAGACCGTGACCGCAAGCTGCTCTCGGGCGGCTCGGTGGACGCCAAACAGCTCACCGAGTTGCAGCACGAACTCGACACCCTGGAGCGCAGGCAAGCCGCGCTGGAGGATTCGCAACTCGAGGTGATGGAGCGACGCGAGGAACTGCAACGCGACCAGCAGGCCGCGCTCGCGCGGATGGACGAGCTGCAGAACGAGCTGGGCTCCGCGCAGACCGCATGCGACGACGTCCGTACCGAGCTGGATCAGCAGCGCCACCAGAGCCTGTCGCGCCGCGACGAACTCGTCGCGGTCCTCGACGCCGACTTGGTCAGGCTCTACGAACAGCAGCGCGCCCGCGGCGGCGCGGGGGCCGGCCAACTGCAGGGGCGCCGATGCGGAGCGTGCCGCCTCGAGATCGACAAAGGGGAGCTTGCGCGCATCTCCGCGGCGGCCGACGACGAGGTGCTCCGCTGCCCTGAGTGCGGCGCGATCCTGTTGCGTCTCAAAGGGTCTGGCGGGTGAAGGTCATCGTCGAGGCCGACGGTGGCTCGCGCGGCAACCCGGGTCCGGCGGGCTACGGGGCGGTGGTCTGGTCGGCGGATCACGCCACGGTGTTCGCCGAGCGCAAGGAGGCGATCGGTCACGCGACGAACAATGTCGCCGAGTACCGCGGGTTGATCGCCGGCCTGAGCGAGGCGGCGAGCCTGGGCGCCACCGAGGTCGACGCGCGAATGGACTCCAAGCTCGTGGTGGAACAGATGTCGGGCCGGTGGAAGGTCAAGCACCCGGACATCGCGGCCCTGCATCAGCAGGCCACAGCGCTGGCCACCCGTTTCGACCGGGTCACCTACAAGTGGATTCCGCGTGCGGAGAACAGCCACGCCGACCGGCTGGCCAACGAGGCGATGGACGCCGCGGCCGAAATTCCTTCGGGCGTGGCGGGAACGGAACCGCATCAGGCGTCGAACCCCACCGCGTGGAGCGGTGCGCGTGGGGCGCCGACGCGGTTCCTGCTGCTGCGCCACGGCCAGACCGAGTTGTCGGTCGACCGTCGATACTCGGGGCGCGGTAACCCCGCGCTGACCGAACTCGGGCGTCGTCAGGCCGAAGCCGCCGCGCACTATCTCGGACAGCGCGGGGGCGTCGCGGCGGTCGTCACGTCACCGCTGCAGCGGGCGTACGACACCGCGGCGGCGGCGGCCAAAGTGCTCGGCCTGGACGTGACCGTCGACGACGACCTGATCGAGACCGACTTCGGGGCCTGGGAGGGCCTGACGTTCGCCGAAGCGGCCGAACGCGACCCCGACCTGCATCGGCGTTGGCTGCGCGACACCTCGCTTGCGCCTCCGGACGGCGAGAGCTTCGACTCCGCTGCTGAGCGTGTCGGCAGGGCGCGGGCACGGATCCTGGCAGAGCGTGGGGGGGAGACGGTGCTGGTGGTCTCGCATGTGACGCCGATCAAGACGTTGCTGCGGATGGCGCTCGACGGTGGCCCGAACATCTTGTACCGGCTGCATCTCGATCTCGCGTCGCTGTCGATCGCCGAGTTCTATGCCGACGGCGCGGCATCGGTGCGGTTGGTCAATCAGACGGCTTACCTGGATTAGTCGTGTAGGTGCAGCCGCTCGCCGTGCGGCCCGAAGATCGTGATCGCCTCGACCGGCCCGTCCACCACGCCGAACCAGTGCGGCGTCCACGTCGAGAACTCCACCGCCTCACCAGGTTTCACGGTGAAGTCGCGCTCACCGAGGATCAGGCGCAGCTGGCCGGACAGGACGTACATCCAGTCCTGGCCTTCGTGCACCGGAAGTTCAGCGGGCGGGTTGCGCCGCCGGGCGCTGATCCGGATCTTGAAGGCGTGCAGACCGCCGGCGGCCTGGCGGGTCAACGGCCAATACGTGATTCCGTGTGCGGTATGGGATCCGCTGCGCACGCGTGGGTCCTCGGCCTCCGGTGCGCGCAGCAGCTCGTCGGTGCTCACCGACAACGCGACCGCCAGTCTGGGCAGGTGGTCGAGGGCGAGGCGGCGCTTGCCGGACTCCAGCCGGCTCAACGTGGACACGTCGATGTTCGACCGCCGGGCTACATCCTCCAGTGTCAGGCCGTGCTGGGTGCGTAGTTCGCGCAGCCTGCGACGCACCCGCGCGTCGACGCTGTCTTCATCTTTTGCCTGCATGGCAAGAAAGCTTGGCAGCTTCTCGCGGCCGCTGCAAGGTAATCGCATGGACAGAATTTGGGATTGCGTCGTCGTCGGTGGCGGTGCCGCCGGGCTGAGTGCCGCGCTGGTGCTAGGCAGGGCTCGTCGTCGCACACTGCTGATTGACGGCGGCGCACAGAGCAACCTCCCCGCGCACGGCATCGGTGGGCTTCTGGGCCACGACGGCCGGCCGCCGGCGGAGCTGTACGCGTTGGGACGTCGAGAGTTGTCGGCGTATCCGTCGGTCGAAGTGCGAGCGGCAGAAGTCACCGGCGGGGAGCGCGCGGACGGACTGTTCGTCCTGCGGTTGGACGACGGCGGAGTCGAGCGTGCCCGGAAGGTGGTGTTGGCCACTGGCATGGAGTACCGGCCGCCGCCGCTTCCCGGCCTGGCGGAGCTGTGGGGTCGGTCCGCTTTCCACTGCCCGTTCTGCCACGGCTGGGAAGTCCGCGATCAGCCCCTGGCCGTGCTGGCCAGCGGTGAGCGTGCGGTGCATACGGCACTGTTGCTGCGTCTCTGGAGCGACGACGTCGTCCTGCTCACCGACGGTCCCGCTGATCTCGACCTCGCACAGCGCGAGCGGCTGGCGGCTGCGGGTGTGACGATCGACGACCGGCCGGTGGCCGAATTGGTGGGTGCCGCAGGCACTCTGGAGGCCGTGGTGTTCACCGACGACAGCCGGCTGCCCCGGGCGGGCATCCTGGTCGCCACGACGCTTCACCAGCGCACTTCGCTGGCCGAACAACTCGGCGCCACAACGGGCGAGCCGACTCCGGTCGCGCACAATCCGGTTCACGTCGACGCGTTCTATCGCACCAGTGCGGACGGGGTTTTCGCCGTAGGCGACCTGGTGGCACAGATGCCGCAGGTGGCCGCCGCGGTGGCGGCGGGTTCAGCGGCAGCAGCCGCTGTCGTGCAGAGCCTGGTCGAAGCGTATTTTCCAGCAGTCGTTCCGGAAAGGAGCCGACATGTCAACGCCTGACGCCAAACAGCATTGGGAAGAGCGTTACAGCGAACGCAATCGCATCTGGAGCGGTCGGGCGAACGTTCGGCTCGTCGAGATGGTGTCGGACCTCGAGCCCGGCACCGCGCTCGATCTGGGCAGCGGTGAGGGCGGCGACGCGATGTGGCTCGCCGAGAGGGGATGGCGGGTCGTCGCCGTCGACATCGCCGAAACCGCTTTGCGGCGTGCGGCCACCGATGCCGTCGCGCGCGGGGTGGGGGACCAAATCGACTTTCAGCAACACGACCTGTCGGAGAGCTTCCCCGACGGCGAATTCGATTTGGTGAACGCGCAATTCCTGCACTCGACGTTCCCGCTTGACCGGACGGCGATCTTCCGCTCGGCCGCGCGGGCGGTCCGGGCGGGCGGGCTCCTGCTCATCGTCGATCACGGCACACCGCCGCCGTGGCTTTCCGAACTTCATGGTCACCACCAGACGTTCACACCGCCCGAGGAGGTCGTGGCCGCGCTGAACTTGCCGGAGTCCGAATGGGAACCGGCAAAGATCAGTACGCCGATGCGTGACGTCACGACGCCGGACGGCGAGCCGGCCCAGTGGTCCGACAACGTGATCCTGCTGCGGCGCCGGTAGACGCCGGTCGCGGTCGCATTTAGTGAGGTTCTCCACAGGCCGAAACTCATTCACAGAGAAAGGCTTTCGTCGTTAAGACTTGTCAGTGGTCGGGCGTAGTGTCGGAAGCATGTTCGAAGAGGCTTCGGATGCGGACTTGGTCACCTTGATGGGTGAGGAGGCGCGTGAGGAGGCCGCGGCGACGGGACGGCGGTTGTCGTTGGTGGGGGAGCTGTGCGCGCGGCGTCACCCCGAGATGGTTGGAGCCGAGTTCTATGTCGCTGATGCGATCTCGGCGGTAGCAGCTGAGATCTCGGCGGTGCACAACATCAGCCACGCCCGGGCGGTGAGTCAGGTCGAGATGGCCCTGAGCCTGCGGGATCGGCTTCCGCAGGTGCTGCGGAGGTTTCGTCGGGGGGTGATCGACTATCGGATGGTGTCGACGATTATCGCGCGCACCCAGAACGTCGATGACGAGGTGATGGTGGGCCTGGATGAGGCGTTGGCGTGGCGGGTTGAGAAGTGGATGAAGCTGTCCAAACCCAAACTGCGCGATCGCATCGATGTGTTCATCGCCGAGTTCGATCCGGCCGCGGTGCGCGTGCCGCCCGAAACCGACAAGCACCGCTATGTCGAGATCAATCCTGGCGACGTCGCGGGGATGGCCTTGATGTCTGCACAGCTCCGTGCTGAAGATGGCGCCGCGCTCGATGCTGGGTTGGATGCGTTGGCGGCCACGGTGTGCGACAACGATCCGCGCACCAAGGCCCAGCGCCGCGCTGATGCGTGCGGGCCGCTGGGGCGCCGGGAAGCCACACTGGCTTGCCAGTGCGGGCTCGACGATTGCCCGGCGGCTGGGCGGCGGGCCGAGGCGGCTGCTGCGGTGGTCCATGTGCTGGCTGAGCAGGGCACCGTGGAGGGCACCAGCGCAAAACCGGGATATCTGCCCGGTTTCGGGGTTCTGCCTGCCGAGTCGGTGCGTGAGCTGGCGCGCAACGCTGAACTCAAGCCGGTGATCGTGCCCTCAGCCGATGACGCTGCGCGCGCCGGGTATCGTCCCGGCGCCAGGTTGACTGAGTTCTTGCAGTGGCGCGACGTGACGTGTCGCTGGCCTGGTTGTGACAAACCGGTGTGGGGCTGCGATGTGGACCATACGGTGCCGTGGCCCTACGGCCCGACGCATCCGTCGAACACCAAGCACTACTGCCGCATTCATCACCTGATCAAGACGTTCTATAGCGGCAGCGGTGGCTGGCGGGAAGAACAATTGCCTGACGGTGCAGTCGTTCTCACCGCCCCGACCGGACACCAGTACCGATCCGAACCCCACGGGGCGAGCTTGTTCCCGGTGCTGCGCCAACCCACCGGAGTCATCCGAGCCACCGCGCCCCCACCGAACGACAGCGCCGAGCGGATGGCGATGATGCCGCGCCGCAGGCAAACCCGCGAACAGGTGCGCCGTGAACGCATCGACACCGAACGACGGCGACGCAGCGAACTCATCGGAGAAGAGCAACGCCAACATCAGGCGTGGCTCGCCGCGCATTACAAGCCACCGCCGTTCTGAACTCGGCGTCACGCGCATCTTGCCGGTGGGCCAATTGATCATGAAATTGATGAACCTGCCAATATTCGGTCTCCGCGGCCCTAAGCTCGTGTCCAGATCTTGCCTCGTGATTCGGACAAGCGACCGTAGGAGACAGGAGTCGATGAAAAATCTCCCTGTAGGAACGACGGCTGGTCTCTGCGCCGTTGCTTTGAGCTTTGGGCTTGTGGGCTGTGGTTCCAGTGATGACACCGCTGCCACGACAACGACCTCGGCGACGAGCACGACCGGCACGTCGGCCGCGCCCAGCCCCCAGGCCGACGACGAAGACACGATCAGCGAGTACATCACCGAGAACGGGATCGCCGAGACGCCGATCAGACCGGGTGAGCCGGGAACCCCCGATTTCGATTTCCCCATTCCACCCCGATGGAGCGATGCGGGGGAGGCGACGCCGGAGTGGGCCTACGGAGCCATCGTCTACGACGCCCCCAAGGATCCCAACGATCCGCCCGACATGTACGCGATCGCCTCCAAACTCACCGGCAACGTCGACGCGGCGAAGATCTTCGAGTACGCGCCGGAGCAGCTGGAGGACATGGCCGAGTTCAAACCATTAGGAGAACCCACGAGGAGCTCCTTCGGCGGCTTCGACTCGATTTCGTTCGCCGGCAATTTCATGGACAACGGCAAGCCGCGATTCGTCGCTCAAAAGACGGTCGTCGTGCCGGCAGCCGACGGCCTATTCGTCCTTCAGCTGAATGCGGACAGTCCCGGAAGCGAGCAGAACGTGGTGCTCGATGCCATCAAGGTGATCGACGAACAGACGACCATCAGGCCCCCGTCGTGATCACCGGCATCCGAGACCCATGGACCCCGCTTACCGACGGAGACACATCGATATGAGAATCCGGACATCGGCTCCAGCCGCCCTGTTGGCTTCGGTGTGCAGCGCCGTAGTGATCTCGTCGTCCCTGGTAACCGCGCCTGCGGCGGTTGCGCAATGTACGGCCGGCGAGGTGTGGGACCAGCGCACCGGGGTGTGCTGGGACCAGTCCCAGACCTCACTTGGGGTCTCGGGCACCGGCGGCTGGTGTAAACCGGGCCGGATCGGACTGTGCATCGCGGCTTGGCAGAACTCACAGGTCCCCGGCGCGAACCTCAGTCCCGCGCCGCCCGCGGGCCCGGCGCCACGCTCGACTTGGCCCCGCGGCTGACGTCCGCCTAAAGCATCACGACGGCGCCGTCCACGGGGTCAACCGAGGAATCCACGCGCGCACGTTTGCACGGTACGTCTCGTACTGCGACCCGTAGGTCCGGACTAGCGTGGGCTCTTCGTACCACCGCACGAACGACGCGGTGACCACCCATGCGATCGCGGCGTACAACACCAACCACAGGTTGGCGAAAAGCACTGCCTGGCCGAGGTTCGCGATGATCAGACCGACGTACATCGGGTTCCGGACCACCCGGTTGAACCCGGTGACGACCAGCCGCTGGGTCGGCGCAACAGGCATGGGAGTGCCGCCCGCCCTGACGAATTCGATGAACGCGTGGATAGGCGGGATCAGGCCGGCGACGATCATGATCCCGCCCAACACCACGCGCCACGCCGGAGCGTCGGAAAGCTCCCAGCGCGTGATCAACCACGGGCCTACCCCGACGACTGTGCCGGGCGCGACCACGAAGAAG
Organism: Mycobacterium sp. 852014-52144_SCH5372336; assembly: GCF_001665615.1. Classification (NCBI taxonomy): domain Bacteria; kingdom Bacillati; phylum Actinomycetota; class Actinomycetes; order Mycobacteriales; family Mycobacteriaceae; genus Mycobacterium; species Mycobacterium sp. 852014-52144_SCH5372336. The sequence continues at coordinate 8,104 of NZ_LZSW01000050.1, read as the reverse complement.
ACAGCCGAGGCGAGCGCAGCGGTGCTGGTCCGCACGTGCACTACCCCGTGATGGCCGAGATGTCCGCGAGTTGGGTCAGGCGCACGCTGTTGCCCGACGGATCGCGGAATCCACAGTCGATGCCGTAGGGCATCTCGTGGGGCTCCTCCGTGAACGCGACTCCGCGCGAACGCATTTCCTCATAGGAGGCCTGGCAGTTCTCCGTCGTGAGAAACACGGTGCCCGCGAAGCCTTTGGCCGTCAGGTCCAGTACCTGCTTACGGGTCGGCTCGTCCATGACCGGTTGGCCGGGTACGGCCATCAGCACGATCGATACGTCGTCCTGGCCCGGCGGTCCGACAGTCAACCATCGGAAGAGGCCGTCGACATCGGGCAGTGAAACATCCTGCCGCACTTCCATACCGACCTTCTCGGTCCAGAATCTCAGTGCGGCTTCTTGGTCATGTACCCACAGGTGGGCGCTTGCGATTTTGATCATGGCTCGACGCTACGACCGCCCGGCTTTGTTCGTCTTCTCCCCGTGTGCTGTCTTGGGTACGCGGCTGTCGGCGGGCGGCCGGGTGTCGCGCTTGAGGATGCAACTCGGAACCCGGGCGTGGATCGCCGCCGGCGGCAGGCTCGCGCGGTACGCGGCCGGCGGCAGCCCGTACACCCGGGCGAAGCTGGTGGTGAACGATCCCACGCTTTGCAGGCCCACCATCACGCAGATGTCGGCGATCGAGCGGTCGGTGTTGCGCAGCAGCGCCGCGGCGCGTTCCAGGCGGCGGGTCTGCAGGTAAGCGCGCGGTGTTTCGCCGAAGGTGCGGGTGAACATCCTGCTGAAGTGCGCGCGCGACAGCCCGGCGGCCGCGGCGAGGTCGTCGACGGTGATCGCCTCGGCGTACCGCGCGTCCACCAGATCCTTGGCGCGCATCAGATAGCGCGCCGGAGGCACCTGTGCCATGCGCCAAGTATGTCGAACTCGCGGAACAGCGGCGACAGGCGCTACGTTGAACCAGCGGATGAGTTGGCTGGGCGGCCGCGGGATCCAGGTTCGCCTGGGTTTCGAGGAAAGTCCGGACTTCGCAGAGCAGGGTGATTGCTAACGGCAATCCGAGGTGACTCGCGGGAAAGTGCCACAGAAAACAGACCGCCACCACCGGGTCTTCGGACTCACCGGTGGTAAGGGTGAAACGGTGCGGTAAGAGCGCACCAGCATTCCGGGTGACCGGAGTGGCTAGGCAAACCCCACCCGAAGCAAGGCCAAGAAGGCCGCAACCTGGTTGCGGCCGCGCAGACGTTCGAGGGTTGCTCGCCCGAGCCTGCGGGTAGGCCGCTCGAGGCACCCGGCGACGGTGTGTCCAGATGGATGGTCGCCACCTCGCCGCCGCGGTCAGCCGCGGTGGTGCGGGACAGAATCCGGCTTACAGGCCAACTCGTCCGCGCTAACCCCCTGAACTGCACGTTCAGGGGGTTAGCTCTTCTTCAGTCCGCAGCTGGTCCACAGCGTTCTCGCTCGCCGTCGACCCCAGCACCGAGTCGATCGCGTCCCGAGTGCGATCGTCAGAGTCGGGCCACAGGTGGCTGTAAGTATCCAGAGTCTCAACCGCGCTGGCGTGACCGAGACGCGCCTGAACCGTCTTCACACTCTCGCCGTGACGGATCAGCAGGCTCGCGTAGTAGTGCCGCAGTTCGTGGAACCCAGTCCCCGCCGGAAGTTTCGCCGTCGCGACTGCTGGACGCCATTTGTGGCCGAAGATCTGACGGGTGATCGGCTTCCCCGACAGTGTGAACACCAGACCGTCAGGCTCGGCTGGAAACGCCGCCAGATGCGCGGCCAGCGCGTCCACAACGACCTGGGGCAGTGGGATGATCCGGTTGCTCGCTTGTGTCTTCGGCGGGCCGAAAGCCGGCGCCTGACCCGGCACGGTGGCCAGCTGGCGGTCGACGGTCACCGTGCGCTCAAGGAACTTCACCCGGTCGACGGTCAGCCCGAAGCACTCGCCCTGGCGCATACCTGTACCGGCCGCGAGGGTGACCAGTGCGCGTAGTTCCGCGGGTAACGCGTCACGGACCGCGTGCACCTGGACGGTGGTCAGCGGGACAATCCGCTTGCGCTCGACCTTCGGTAGCTTGCTGCCTTCGCACGGACTGCTCACGATGCGCCGATCGCGGATCGCCGCCTTCATGATCGTCGACACGATGCCGTGAACCACGCCGATCGTGGCCGGCGCCAGTTCGAGCCCCTTCACCCACGCCTGAATGTCGCTGGGCAAAATCGACGACAGCGGCCGGTCCCCGAGCGTCGGGTAGGCGTGCCGGCGCAACATGGTTTCGATATGAGCGCGGGAACTGGGCCGCTGCACCTGGATCTTGCGCCAGTGCTCTGCGTACTCGCGCAAGGTGATGTCGCCGGCCCGCGGGTTGACGTGCGTGCCGGACACCACCGCCGCGGTCTGGCCGTCGAGCCACTGGCCGGCGTCGACCTTGCGAGTGAACGACTTCGTGTGCTCGACGCCTCGGTCGTCGACGTACCGGGCCAGCCACCGCCGGCCCTTGCCGTATCGGGCCGAGGGTGCGCCGTCTCCCTTGTGCCAGCGGTCCTCGACACCTGCTCTTCGGTTGCGTCTCATTTCGTGCGCCTCTCTGACCGTTTCCTCGGTTGTGGCTGCGGTGGCTGCATGATCGACTCGGCTATCTCGTCGATGGTGGGCTGTCCGGTGACGACCATGAGTTCATCGACGGCTTGACTGAGTGCCGCTAGGGCGCGGTCGGCAGCAGCCCTCACGGCTCTCCGGTTGTCGAACTCGAGCCCGTCGAGTTCTGGGAAGACGTTCATCAGCGTCGTTCTGATCGCGCTGACGCCCGACGCCGCCTGTAACGCTGCGTCACGCACGGCATACAGCCGGTCTTGTTCAAAGCTGGCAGAGCGGCCCAACAGGGCGTCTACCGACACTTCGAAGATATCTGCGAGCGCGGTCGCCTCGTCGATCCGCACCGCGCGTTCGCCGGCTTCGATCTTGGCGACCGTCGTTGGATAGACGCTCGCTATCCCCCTGTCTTGCAACAGTTTTGCAAGTTCCGCCTGTGACCAGTCGCGCCGTTCGCGTTCCCGTCTCACCCGCACCCGGAATTGGGTTTCTACAGGCGATTGTTTACCCATGATCGGGAATGTACCCCTGATCGGTTGACTAGCGCAATCAACGCAAACAGACTGGCGTCATCCCGAAAATCGGATACCTCACCAGAACAGGGAGAACCGTGGCGAAAACCGAAACCGATCACATACGAACTGTCGACGCGCAGCCCACAGAACCCGAGTACCTCGACTCGGTTGACCTCGAACGGCTGACCGGCACGGCCGCTTCTACGTGGCGCTACTGGGCGCACATCGGCACCGGCCCACGAAGTTTCAAACTCGGTCGCCGCCGGGTCTGGCGCAGATCCGAAGTCCTTCGCTGGCTCGAAGAGCAGGAAGCTGGCACGCAGGCCGGCGGTGGCGTTGCATGAAGGTCTTCACGAGACGAAGAAGCCGCCCAGGGTGGGACCGGGCAGCCTTCGCGCAGAGCTACGTCGAACACCCTCACCGTAGCTGGAACCGGCGACGAACCGCGTCACGAACGATGGTCCCGCTCGCGTGCGGCTGCGGGCCTGATCCCTGGCTCTGCCGTTGTACCGAACCCCCGCTGTCCGACGTGGTGATCGACGGGTGGCGCGACGCCGCCCGCCATGTGCTGGCCGCGGGCCGAATGCCGCTCGTGCCGCTAGAGGTTCGGCGGGCGCTCTACCGTCGCGGCGGCGCGGACCGCGAACTCGCCGAGATACTGCATGCGGGATGCGGAGGCGTGATCGCGTGAGCGATGACATTGACCGCTCCGACGAGCTTCGCGAGCTCTGGGAGCAAGACGAACGCCAGGCCGTCGCGGAGCGCAACGGCTGGCATCGCGACGACCCCGGCCCAGAGAACCCGAGCGACGACCGTTCCGCGGGCGAGCAACACACCGGACAGGTGCGAATGGCCTACCGGCTACGCGCCGCCTATAGGGATCGGTTGCTGCACGTCCACGGCCTCGGCTGGCACTACTGGGACGGCACCCGTTGGGCTGCCGACGACACCGGCACCGCCAAGCGTGCTGTCCTCGACGTGCTCCGCTGTTCGCTAGCGGACTCGCTAAGCGACAAGCGATTGCAGCGGGACGTGCGGCGCTGCGAATCCGATAGCGGCATCAACGGTGTCTTGGGCATCGCCGCGGCGCTGAAACCATTCGCCGCCGCCGCGCGCGACCTCGATGCAGACCCGTACCTGTTGAACACCGCCAACGGCACCCTCGACCTACGCACGCTCACCATGTCTCCTCACCAGCCCGCCGATCGGATCACCAAGGTATGCCGCGGTGCCTACCGTCCCGATGCCGAATCACCGCTGTGGACCGTGTTCCTGGCGCGAGTGTTACCCGACGACGACGTGCGCGGCTTCCTGAACCGGCTTGTCGGCGTCAGCCTGCTTGGAGCGGTACGTGAACACGTCTTGCCAATCCTGACCGGCGTCGGCGCGAACGGCAAAAGCACCTTCTACGAAGCCGTGCTGCACGCGTTCGGTGACTACGCCAGTACCGCCGAACCCGACCTATTCATGCACCGAGACGGGGCGCACCCGACGGGCGAAATGGACCTGATGGGCCGGCGCCTGATCGTCGTATCCGAATCCGAACGCAACCGCCGGCTGGCCGAGGCCACCATGAAACGCCTCACCGGCGGCGACCCCATCCGCGCCCGCCGGATGCGACAGGATTTCGTGCAATTCGATCCTAGTCACCTGCCGATGCTCATCACCAACCACCTACCCAAGGTGTCGGCTGATGACGCCGCGGTATGGCGTCGGCTCCGCGTCGTGCCATTTGACGTCGTGATTCCCGAGAACGAACGCGACGGCGCGCTCGGCGAGCGGTTGAAGTTGGAAGCTGACGGCATCCTCGGATGGGCCCTCGCCGGATGGCGTGATTACAGCGAGCGCGGAGCGCTCGACGATCCGAGCGCGGTGCTGGCCGCGACCAACGCCTACCAAGTTGCCAGCGACGCGCTGCGCCGTTTCATCGACGAGGAATGCGTCGTATCCACCCCAGCGCTCAAGGCCACGACCTCTCATCTTTTCCAGGCGTTCGAGAAGTGGCGCGTGCGCGACGGTGCAGAAGCCCTGTCGCAGAAAGCGTTTGGACAGGCCCTTGACCGCCACGGTTACCCGGCCGGAAACCCGGTTCGAGGCAAACGGTGGCGAACAGGAATCGCGCTCAGAGCGAAGGCCGAGGAGGAGTGATGTCTACGCATGGCACGCATTTACAGGTTCCACTACGCGCGAGCACGCATTGGCGTCATACCGGAGATACGTGCCATGCGTAGACACCGCAGGTCAGAGAACCTCGGGCCTTACCTGGTGGGGTCCTGGTGAGTCCGCGTCGATCAGCAGGCCAAGCAAGGAGCGTCAGCGCTGTCGCCGCGCTGGTCTGCCATCGCAGCAACCTTGCCGGGCCCATCACGAACGAGTGGACCTACTGGCACACCGCCGGGCAAGCACGGCAGGCCGAAGCCGAACTCACTCCGTGCGGCCCGCTGTGCATCGGCGTGCACAGCGTCGTGCGCGTCGACATAGAGGAAGGCAGATGAGCTACGCACGATCAGGCGCCATCACGTTCTCGGCGGCGGAAGCCGTGCTGCTACACCATGCCGTCCGCGATTTCTGGGTCCGCCATACGCTCGGCAACAGGCCACATTTGCCTGCTGGGTTCGACGCTATACTCGCCCAGCTCGCTAGTTTCGTATGCGAAACCAAAACTTGTGCGTCCCAGCCAAATTCGCCACCATCGGCAGCAGAGGAACTCATCGACACAACCGAAGCGGCAGTGATTCTCGAACGCTCGCCGCAATGGGTCCGACGTATCCGACTCGAACTTGGCGGACGCGGTATCGGCGGTCGATATGTCTTCCCACGACAGAGCGTCGTCCAGTACGCCGAACGAAAGGCAGGTCAGCACAGTGAATCCAATCGACTACCTACGGCTGGGAGTCGAGCAATACCTCCGAGAGCTACCTGATGACGAATTCAACGATCTCGTCCAGCGCGTGTGCCCGCCCGATGCTCGGCGAGAACCCTCGGAATCGGGCCGCGCGGCATTCGCGCGTAATCTGTTCGGCGGCGGCGACGATTAGCGCGAAAGACACGTGGCTCAAATGACCATCGTGGAACGGGTCGCGAAGAACGTCGATCACGCAGCCGTGCAACGCATACAGCAGGATGAAGCTGCGCGCGCAACCGCGGAACGCATCGCAGCCCTGCGCCACATCGTCTTCCGAAAAGCTGCGTCCAACCGCAATGTCCAGGCCCTAACGAGTGAAACCGCCGCGGCTCGATTGCTGACCTCGGCGGGCAACAGCGCCGACGGGTTCCTGGTACTCGGCATCTTGCGAGTAGCAATCGACAAACGATGGCACTCAGTGGTTCTGGCCGGCATCCGTTACTTCGGGGAGCACCCGGTGGCAGCCCGTATCCAGGAGCTCTGGAACCTCACCACAGACCGGGAAACGGTCTAAACCAGCACCGAAAGGAAAACGCACAAATGTCTCTCGCACAACTTGAATCGCAAATCGACGATCTGCGCGCACAAGCCGCAAGCATTCAGAAGCGATCGGCCCGCACACGCGACAACATCGCCAACGACGGCGCCCTCTCCGACACCGGCCGACAGGCCAAGCGCGATGCCGAGCGTGACCGGATGCGCGACCAACTCCGCGACCTTCGCAAGAAGGAAACCGAGCTCATCGACGCCAAGAAGCAGACGCTCGAGAAGCGGCTGTTCGGGCTGTCTGCTGCGGCCAGTAGCGACCCCGGACAAGTTCTGCTGTATAGAGATTCGCAGGACCGAGCAGCGCGCCTGACCCAAAGCGACGAGGCGGCGCAGGTATTCGCAGCAGCCCTACGCTCTGACGACAAAATGCTCGCCGCCGCAGTCCTCGGACGAGCACTCGACGCCGGATGGAACAGCATCATCGACGAGTACGTCAAGCACAACCCGAGCGCCGGCGAAGACCTCAAAGACCTAGCCAAACTCCGGCGGTACCGGTCGTTCGAAGCCACCATCGCTTACGCGTGGGGCGCATAACCGCCCCAACGGCCTCACGTGAACTAAACAAACCCTGACCGAACAACCAGTTCAGCTAGAAACCAGCAGCAGGTGAAAGGAACCAAAGAAATGAACACCATCTACAACGACGCCCGAGTCAGCGAGTCCATCTGCATCGACAACGACACCGAAGTGATCGTCGTCAGGCGTTCATATCCGAGCGGCTCCGCCGATGTCGCGATCACATTCGCCTACGCGTGTCCGGAGTCGGGCGCCGCGACGTCTTTGACCGTTGAACTCAGCCCAAAGAACGCCCATTGGCTCGCTCACAATCTGGTACGTGCCACGTACGACCCACCACGTCGTGACCCCGACCCGGATGACCCGCCTTTTTGACGAGCACCCCACCCGGTAGAACCCCCACCCCCCATCGACATCGCACCCCATGGCATAGGCGCCGCCCCCCTGGCCCGGGAAAAAAACAATCTGGACCGATGGGACGCTCACCACTTATGAAGTATCTTCAGCCCGGTGACCGATGCACCCTCGGGGAGGCCTCCACCAGGTTCACGGATTGCGGATCAGGCGCCGGGGAGCGTGGGGTGGCAGCTGATCGTGGCTGGAACCGCGCACAGGTTCTTCAATCCACTTCACCCTGAGCGCGCCGCAATGGCCGCCGCGATCGGTAGGCCGTTCACGGATAACGCGTTCGAGGCGTGGACGGCCAACGATTTTGCAAAATACCTGCAAAGCACCGAAGTAGCGCCCGGCGATGCATCAGCGATCACGCGCATCCTCGCGTCTATGGAACGCGCCGGATTGCTGATGTCGGCAGGTTGGGACTCAAGGCTGCCTCTGCTTGGACAGCAGTACATCTCTCAAGGCTCGCTGTCGGCGCAAATGAGGGGCTACCTATGGCTTTCAGAGGTCATCTGAACCGCCCTGGTTCTGCCGGAGGCTCGATCTATTGGATTGCGACCAGGGGCTGGTCGCTCCGTTGGGCATCGTAG